>DASRYP010000457.1:0-2490 GCA_035687165.1 Actinoplanes sp.
TCTCCACCTACTCCGGCGACGTCCACAAGCTCGTCGCCGACGGGGACGCCCGTACCGCCCTGGCCTATCTGGCCGGGACGCTCCTCGCCGCCCTGGTCGCAGTCTATGCCGGGGTCCTCCTGACCCGGGTGACCGCCGGCCGGTTCAAGACGACGAGCGGCCGGCACGCGTCATGACCGTCCTGCTCGTGCTGCTCGGCGGCGCGGTCGGCGCCCCGCTGCGCTACCTGACGGACCGCTTCGTGCAGTCCCGGCAGAAGACGGCGTTCCCGTGGGGCACGTTCACGGTCAACATCATCGGCTCGCTCGTCCTCGGCTTCCTGCTCGAGGGTTCCCTGCTGCACCACGTCTCGGGCACTTTCAGCACCCTGCTCGGCACCGGTTTCTGCGGCGCGCTGACGACCTACTCGACCTTCGGGTACGACACCATCAAGCTTTTCCAGACCAAACTGCACGCCTTCGCTGTCCTCTACGTGACCGCCAGCATCACCGGTGGGCTGGGCGCCGCGTTCTGCGGCATCGCGATCGCCGACGCCGTCTGGCCGTGACCGGGCGCACAAGCAGGCTTGGTGCGACGACCGGACCGCGATGCCAGACTGCGAGACATGGGGTACGTGCTGGACACCGCCGACCTCCCCGCGCATGAGCGCCTCGAGGCCGTGCGCGCGACGATGATGTACGCCTCGGCGCCCTGCCACGTGCTGCACGAGAACCCGGACGGCGACGTGCGGGCCCGGATGGAGGTGTGGGACTTCGGCGCCGCCACGATCTTCACCCAACGGTCGACCGGCATCCGGCTGCTGCGGACCGCGAAGCTGGCCCGCCAGGACGAAATGCCGGTGGTCGCGCTCGCCGTCCAGCATCGCGTCGACGGGCGGATCGAGCAGCACGGCCGGCAGCGGGTGGTCGCGCCCGGCGAGTTACTGGTCGTCGACGTCTCAGCGCCGTACGACTACGCGTGGTCGGGCGACGGCGGCGGCCAGCATCGACCTCGCCCGCGGTCAGCCCGGGGGACGGTCGCCGCCGCACACGGCGGCGTACGGCCGCAGTTCTCTGGCCACATTCAAGGGTCTGCTCGTGATCAAAGACACCAGTAAGGAGCACCAGTGAGCACTATCGTTCTCATCCACGGCCTCTGGGTGACCCCGCGCAGTTGGGAACATTGGGTCCCCTACCTCGAAGCCCAGGGCCACACCGTGGTCACCCCGACCTACCCCGGTTTCGAGGGCGAGGTGGAGGCGCTCCGAGCCGATCCGGCCCCGATCGCGGCGGTCACCGTGCCGGGGACGGTCGCCCACCTGGAGAAGGTCATCGGCGCGCTGCCCGAGAAGCCGATCATCATGGGCCACTCGTTCGGCGGCACACTCACCCAGCTGCTGCTCGACCGCGGCCACGGCGCAGCCGGTGTGGTCATCGACTCGGCACCACCGGAGGGCATCCGGGTCAACCCGCCGTCGCAGATCAAGTCGCTCTTCCCGATCCTCGACAACCCGGCCAAGCGCCACCAGGCCGCCGGTTTCACGCCCGAGCAGTGGCATTACGCGTTCACCAACACACTGTCCGAGGAAGACTCGAGAGCGGCGTACGAGCGTTACGCCATCCCGGCGCCCGGCAGCTGGGTCTGGGCGTACGGCCTGCTGGCGAACATCACCCCCGGCAAGCAGGAAACCTGGGTCGACTTCCACAACGAGGACCGGGCGCCCCTGCTCTTCATCGCCGGCGGCGCCGACCACATCATGCCCGCGTCCGTGAACAAATCGAACGCCAAGCACTACAAGGGCGAAACCACCGTCACCGAGTACTTCGAGTTTCCCGGCCGCTCCCACTGGACCTGCGCCGAACCCGGCTGGGAACAGGTAGCCGACAAAGCCCTGGACTGGTCGCTGACCCACGCCCGCTGAGCCGGATCTTCCTCGCCGATCGGCGCCGGCCGAGGGCGGAACCAGATCGGGGGTCGTTCAGCGTCGGCGGTCGGCTCCACGCCCGGGCGTGGAGCGGTTGGTGCCCCGCCCCGGCGTGGAGCGGTCGACACCCTGTCCGGGCGCGGATAGGAACACGGTGGCCGCCGGGCGCCCGGGCGTTTCCTGGACGGCGGGAGGCGCCTCATCCTCAGCGACTTCCGGTTCGTGGATCTGCTTATGCAGCGCGTCGGCCTTCTCGCGCATCTGTTGCAGCGAGAGATGACCACGCTCACCGCTCACGTCGACCTCGATGCGGCAGAACTGATCACAGGGGTATTCGACGACAAACGTCGACTGCGGGCCAGTGGTCATTTCACATCACCGCCGACGCGACGTCGACACGCATCGCCACATTCGAGAAGCTTGGCATGCCCCCGATCGTAGCCGCAGCCGAAGTCGCCCAAGCCGAACCCACGACCACCGGACTCCTGACCTCAGATATTGCCTGGTCCTGGCGCCGCCACCCGGCAGATCGCGCGCGTGGACCCACTGCCCACCCCCAGGCGGATCGATCTTGTCATCTCGTCGTC
>DASRYP010000458.1:0-6190 GCA_035687165.1 Actinoplanes sp.
CGTCGGCCGCAAGGGCGTCGGTTACTACCGCTTCCGCAACCGTGCGATCGCGGCGAGCTGGACCGGCTTCTCCGAGCGGCCCTCCTTCTCCGACGCCCGCGCCATCGGCGACGCGCTGCTCGAGGCGTTCGTCGCGGGTGCGGACGACGAGGACGGCCACTACGGTCCGGACGGCATCCAGGGCGTCGACGAGCTGCACATCGTGAGCACGCAGTTCAAGTCGCTCATGACCCAGACGGCGGAGGCGCGCTTCCTGGCGCCGATGCAGGTCGAGGAGCGCGAGCGTGAGCCCGGGCTGCGTCCGGCGTACGAGTTCGAGCCCGAGGCCGAGGAGCTGCTGAACGCGCTGCTGCCGAAGTACCTCAACACGCGGATCTACGCGGCGTTGCTGGACTCGGCGGCGAGCGAGTCGGCGTCGCGGCGGCGGGCGATGAAGAGCGCGTCCGACAACGCGGACGACCTGCTCAAGCGGTACACGCGCGAGATGAACTCCGCGCGGCAGGCCGCGATCACCCAGGAAATCAGTGAGATCGTCGGCGGCGTCGAGGCGCTGTCCTCGGCAGGAAGTGATATGTGATGACTGCTGTAGCTGAGCCCACAAAGGCAGTGACGGGCGTCGGCCGCGTCGTCCGGGTCATCGGCCCGGTCGTCGACGCCGAGTTCCCCCGCGACGGCATGCCCGACATCTTCAACGCGCTGCACGTCTCGGTCACCCTTTCCGAGGGCACCAAGACGCTGACGCTCGAGGTCGCCCAGCACCTCGGCGACAACATCGTCCGCGCCATCTCGATGCAGCCGACCGACGGCCTGATCCGGGGCGCCGAGGTCACCGACACCGGTGCGCCGATCTCGGTGCCGGTCGGCGAGGTGACCAAGGGCCACGTGTTCAACGCCCTCGGCGAGGTGCTGAACGCCGACCCGGCCTCGCTGGACATCCAGGAGCGCTGGTCGATCCACCGCAAGCCCCCGGCGTTCGCGGACCTCGAGCCGAAGACCGAGATGCTGGAGACCGGCATCAAGGTGCTCGACCTGATCGCGCCGTACGTGCGTGGTGGCAAGATCGGCCTGTTCGGCGGCGCGGGCGTGGGCAAGACGGTGCTCATCCAGGAGATGATCATCCGGGTCGCCCGCAACTTCGGTGGTACGTCGGTGTTCGCCGGTGTCGGCGAGCGCACCCGTGAGGGTAACGACCTCATCCTGGAGATGGAGGAGGGTGGCGTTCTCGACAAGACCGCTCTCGTCTTCGGCCAGATGGACGAGCCGCCGGGCACCCGTCTGCGGGTCGCGTTGACCGCGCTCACGATGGCGGAGTACTTCCGGGACGTCCAGAACCAGGAGGTGTTGCTCTTCATCGACAACATCTTCCGGTTCACCCAGGCCGGTTCCGAGGTCTCGACGCTGCTCGGCCGGATGCCGTCCGCGGTGGGTTACCAGCCCACCCTGGCCGACGAGATGGGCGAGCTGCAGGAGCGGATCACCTCGGTCCGGGGCAAGGCGATCACCTCCCTGCAGGCGATTTACGTGCCCGCCGACGACTACACCGACCCGGCGCCGGCCACCACCTTCGCCCACCTGGACGCGACCACCAACCTCGAGCGGTCGATCTCCGACAAGGGCATCTACCCCGCCGTGGACCCGCTGGCCTCCAGCTCGCGGATCTTGGCACCCGAGTTCGTCGGCGCCGAGCACTACGCGGTCGCCCGGGAGGTGCAGCGAATCCTGCAGAAGTACAAGGACCTGCAGGACATCATCGCCATCCTCGGGATGGACGAGCTCTCCGAGGAGGACAAGGTCACGGTGCAGCGGGCTCGCCGCATCGAGCGCTTCCTCTCGCAGAACACCTACGCCGCCGAGCAGTTCACCGGCGTTCCCGGCTCGACGGTCCCGCTCAAGGAGACCATCGAGGCGTTCAAGAAGATCAGCGAGGGTGAGTTCGACAACTACCCCGAGCAGGCCTTCTTCATGTGCGGTGGCCTCGAGGACCTCGAGAAGAACGCACACGAGCTGATGAAGGGCTGACTCAGCTCCTGCCGCTTCTCGCGACTCAGCGTCAGCGAAGCCGCGCCGACCGTAAAGGTAGGCGCGGCTTCGCCGTGTCGGAGAAAAGTTCGTCCTGTTTGTACGGATCTGAGAAGTCCTGAGCGGTCGTTTGTGGTTACTCTTGCCCATCGTCCGAGGGCTGTACGCGAGATGGGGGAGTACGTGGCTTCGAAACGGCGTACACCGCTCTGGGCTCGGCTCTGTGCGATCTTCGGCTGCGTTCTCATGGTGCTCAGCGGTGGCGCCCTGGTGACCCAGCAGGTGCTGGTGTCGCGCTACGCCGGTGCTGTCGAGACGCAGGACCTCTTCGGCAACGCGGCCGCGGCCAACGGCGAAAAGGTCTCCGACATCAAGGGCCCGCTCAACATCCTGCTGGTCGGCATCGACCCGCGCAGCGACGAGCAGACCCCGCTCTCCGACTCGATCATCGTGGCGCACATCCCGCAGGACATGAAGCAGGCCTACCTCTTCTCCATCCCCCGTGACCTGGTGGTCGACATCCCGCCCTTCGTCAAGACGGGTTTCCAGGGCGGCCGTTCCAAGATCAACGCCGCGATGGGGTACGGCAGTGCGATCGGGAACGGCAAGCACGACGTGGTGCAGGGCTTCGACCTGCTGGCCAAGACCGTCAGCCGGCTCACCGGCATCCAGAAGTTCGACGCCGGCGCGATCATCAACTTCAACGGCTTCAAGGCGATCGTCGAGGCGATGGGCGGCGTGACCATGACGATCGACCAGAACGTCAAGTCGGAACACCTGCAGCCGAACGGCAAGCCGCGCTCGCGCCTCTCCCGCTGCGCCGACAACTCCTGCGCACACCCCTATTACGGGCCCCAGGCCGAGTACCGGAAGGGCACCTACCACCTGCAGGCGTGGCAGGCCCTCGATTACGTGCGGCAGCGCTATGGCCTGCCCCGCGGTGACTACGACCGCCAGCGGCACCAGCAGCAGTTCATCAAGGCGATGGCGAAGCAGGCGCTGAGCAAGAACGTCATCACCAACCCGGCCAAGCTCGACAAGGTGCTCAAGGCGGCCGGCCAGGCGCTGATCTTCGACGGCGGCGGGCACAGCGTGGTCGACTGGGCCTTCTCGATGAAGAGCATCCGATCCGACGACATGACCCTGATCAAGCTGCCCGGCAGCTCGATCATCGTCGACGGCGACTACCGCGGCGAGGAACTGGAGCCGAGCTCGAAGGATTTCTTCGCCGCGGTCCGGCAGGACCAGGTGCAGAACTTCATCTTCCGGAACCCGAAGTACCTCAACGGCAACTCCTGATCACGATGTGGTGGTCACCACCCGCCGCTACCGCGTGTCGAAGTGCCGTCTAGACTTCAGGCATTCGGCTCTGCCGAGTGTTGATCCGATGCAGGCTTGAACAGGGAGACAGCGTGGCCAACCAGCTGCCCGTCAAGGTCGTCGCCGTCGAGGAGCGCGTCTGGTCCGGCGAGGCCGACATGCTCGTCGCGCGCACCACCGAGGGTGAGATCGGCGTGCTGCCCGGTCACTCGCCGCTTCTGGGTCTGCTCAAGGAACCGTCGCAGGTGCGGGTGAAGCTCGCCGGCGGCGAGGAGCTGACTTACGATGTCACCGGGGGCTTCCTCTCGATCGACGCGGACGGCGTGACCGTCCTCGCCGAGAGTGCCACGCCCGCCACGCCCGAGTCCCGCTGACTCCCGCGATGCGGATTCTGGAAATCTTCGGAATCTGTATCGTCGCGCTGCTCGTCCTGCTCTTCGCAGTCTTTCTCCGCCGTCGCCTGATCATGGGCGGCGGCGGAACCATTCGCCTGCAGATCCGTGTCACCACGCTGGTGCCCGGCCGCGGCTGGTCCACGGCGATCGGCCGGTTCGCCGGCGGCGAGCTGCGCATCCACCGTCTGTTCAGCTTCTCGTTCCGCTCCAAGCGAGTGATCGAGCGCGGCAGCACGGTCGTCGAGAGCCAGCGCCGCCCCGAGGGCCCCGAACGCCTCACGATGCCGGGCCACTGGGTGATTCTGCGCCTCGCCGCCACCCTCGACGAGTTCGAGATCGCGATGGCCGAGTCCACGGTCACCGGCTTCCTCTCCTGGCTCGAGGCCGCCCCACCCGGCCAGCCCGGCAGTGTCACGCCCCGCCCGGCGATCCGCCCGCGCACGCTCGAACACTGATCCCCCGCGCGCGTTGGTGGGTGGTTAGTCGGGTGGGGTGGACTGGAGCTCTACCTCGAAACCCCAGGCGTCCTCGAGGTAGGCGGCGTACGAGTCGGGACCCCCTGCCCGTGGGTGACGGTCGGGGAAGAGCAGCGCCCACCCGTGGTGCGACGACTCCGCGCTCAGACGGTCGACCTCGGCTCGGCCGCCGGCGTTGAAGGCCAGGTGGTTGAGCCCGGGCGCGAGCCGGTCGTGTACCTCCGCGGAGCGGGCCGGCGACTGCTCCAGCACCAGATAGACCCCGCCGCAGCGCCATGAACGGCCGCCGGGGAACTCCTGGTAGACCGTCCAGCCCAGTTCGCCCAGCAGCCAGCCCCACGGGCCCTTCGCGCCCTCCAGGTCGGGCACCCAGAGTTCGACGTGGTGCAGCACCCGGCTACTCCGCCTCGGCCGCGGCGCCGCCGGGGACCCACTTCACGTCGTTGCCGGCGTTCGCCGTGCGGCTCAGGATGAAGAGCAGGTCGGAGAGGCGGTTCAGGTACTTCGCGGGCAGGTCGCCCGTCCGTGTGGGGTCGGCCTGCAGCAGGGCCCAGGTCGACCGTTCGGCCCGCCGTGCCACGGTGCGCGCCACGTGCAGCAGGGCCGCGCCGGGGCTGCCACCCGGCAGTATGAAGCTGTCCAGCGCGGGCAGCGGCTCCAGGAACCGGTCGCACCAGCCCTCGAGGCGCGTCACGTACTCCTCGGTGATCCGCAGCGGTGGGTACGGCGGGTCCGGCGTCTCGGGGTTGCACAGGTCGGCCCCGACGTCGAAGAGGTCGTTCTGGATGGCGGTCAGCACGGCCCGCACCTCGTCGGGCAGGTCGCCGAGGGCCAGCGCCACCCCGATCGCGGCGTTGCACTCGTCGGTGTCCGCGTACGCCACGATGCGGGGATCGGTCTTGTCGGCGACCTCGTTGTTGCCGAGGCGGGTCAGCCCGGCGTCGCCGGTCCGGGTGTAGATGCGGGTGAGGTGAACGGCCATGGCCCTACCCTACGGATGCCGTGCGGGGCACCCTACGGACGCGGTGCTGGGTGCCGGACCATACGATGGCCCGCGTGGATGTGATCAGGGTGAAGGGCGGAATCCCGCTGATCGGTGAGGTCGCTGTGGGTGGCGCGAAGAACTCGGCACTCAAGCTGATGGCGGTGGCGCTGCTCGCGCCCGGCCGCAGTGTCGTCGAGAACGTTCCGCGGATCACCGACATCGCGATCATGGCCGAGGTGTTGCGTCGGCTGGGCTGCCAAGTCTCGCTCGAGGGTGGCCACGCGACCATCGACGTGCCCGCCGCCCCGGGCAGTGAGGCCGACTACGACCTGGTCCGCCGGCTGCGGGCGTCGATCTGCGTCCTCGGCCCGCTTCTCGCCCGTACAGGCTATGTCCGGGTTGCCCTGCCCGGTGGCGACATGATCGGCTCGCGCGGCCTGGACATGCACGTCTCGGGTCTGGCCCGGATGGGCGCCCAGATCTCCGGCGAGCACGGCTTCGTCATCGCCTCGGCCCCGGGCGGCCTGCGCGGCAGCAAGATCTGGCTCGACTTCCCCAGCGTCGGCGCCACCGAGAACCTGTTGATGGCCGCCGTGCTGGCCAAGGGCGTCACCGAGATCGACAACGCGGCCCGCGAGCCCGAGATCGTCGACATCTGCGAGATGCTCACGGCGATGGGCGCGCGGATCGACGGCGCCGGTTCGTCCACGCTGACCATCGAGGGCGTCGAGGAGCTGCACCCGGTGCGGCACACCACGATCGGCGACCGGATCGTCGGCGGCACCTGGGCGTTCGCCTCGGCGATGACCCGGGGTGACGTGACGGTCCGGGGGGTGCGGCCCGAGTTCCTCGCCACCGCGCTCGACAAGCTGGTCCTGGCGGGTGCGACGGTCGAGCCGGGGGAGAACCAGTTCCGCGTACGGATGACCGACCGTCCCAAGGCGGTCGACATCGTGACCCTGCCCTACCCGGGGTTCGCGACCGACCTGCTGCCG
>DASRYP010000459.1:0-7363 GCA_035687165.1 Actinoplanes sp.
ATCCACCAGCACAAACATGCCGTGGACCACCAAGGATTACCTGCATATCAAGCAGTTCCGGGCGATGACCGGAACAGGAGGCCGGCCACGGTGCGTGACAACTCTCGGCCGGGCCCTTGAGGTGCGACTTCGCCAGGCGCATCGCGTCGGCCTCCCGTGACCGCGTGGTTCACGCAGAGGCGAGCGCCCGATACCGTTGCCAGGTAGTGGAATCCGCGTTCACCGACGGGCACCGGCCTGCGCCCACGCCGCGTTCCAGCCCTGCACGACCTGCTGCTCGGCGTCCGCGAACCCGAGCGTCAGTGTCCAGCCGTTGAGCGGATTCCCCAGATTCGCGACCGTCACCGAGGCGCCGATGCCCCTGGACCACTGGTGCGTCGCCGTATACGTGGCCGGGCATCCCACGAACGTGCTGGCATGGACAAAGCTCGAACCGTACGGTGTGACCGATGACGCGCTCGCAGTGGCACTGGGTTCTCGGCTGGCTCGGCTTCGCCGCGTTCCTCGTCACGCTCGTGTTCTACGTCGCCAGCGGCCTACTCGCGCCGGGCTGGGCCGTGGCCGTGCTGCTCGGGCTCTGGCTCGCGCTGCTCGCTGCCGGGATTCTGCTGCTGCGCCGGCGCCGGCCCCTGTGGCTGCTCGTTCTTCCCGTCGCCGCGTGGCTCATCTGGTTTCTCGCGCTCTCGGCCGGCGAGGCCTGGCTCGGCTGGACGGGCTGACCGCAAAACGCGACGTCCGATTCGAGAAAACGCGACGCCCGATTTCCGCTGGCATGCGGGACGCCGACGGGGTGGGATGCAGGGCGTGACTAGTCCGCGCGTGCCCAGGGGCGCCCTCGCCGCCGCAACCGTCACGGTCGTGCTTGTGGGCGTCCGCCTTCGTCGGGATCCGTGCTGCCGCGCCGCACTTCTCCCCCGGCTCGCTTGCTCTGGGGCGGCTGCTGGCCAGCTCAGTCGTCCTGGTGCTGTTCCTGGTGATCCGGCGGGAGCGGCTGCCCCCGCGGGCGGGCTGGCCCGGCATCGCGGTCTCTGGCGTGCTGTGGTTCGGGCTATACATGGTCGCGCTGAACTGGGGTGAGGAACTTGTCGACGCCGGCACCGCCGCGATGGTGGTCAACGTCGGTCCCGCCTTGATGGCGCTGCTCGCCGGGTGGCTGCTCGACGAGGGGTTCCCGCCGCGGTTGCTGGCCGGCATCGTAGTGTCGTTCGCCGGGGCGATGGTCGTGGGCTTCTCGATATCGGGCGACGGGCAGGCCTCGGTGCTCGGTGTCCTGCTCTGCCTGGTCGCCGCGATCGCCTACGCGGCCGGAGTGGTGGCGCAGAAGTCGGCGTCGCGACACGCGTCGGCGTTGCAGACGACCACGTTCGGCTGCCTGATCGGTGCGATCGCGTGCCTGCCGTAGTAGGTAATTTTGGCGCCGCTCCGGAGGCGACGAGTGGAGTGTCGTACGAGCTGAGGTTGATCCGTCACGGCACCCGGCGTCAAAGACGGCGGAAAGGCGCGCGTTGACCCGGTAGTCGCGGGCGCCGGCCAGTCTGGTCAGCGGGGGGTGCTCAGGGTGAGTTGATCGCCGCTCACGGTGTGGTCGGTGGCCCCGTGGGAGATCGGTGTTGTTGAAGCGCAGGGCCGTGAATCTGAGCTTCTCGCCCTGTTCGATCGTGTCGACCGAGCGGTCGAAGCCGAGCGGGCCCCACTCGCCGAGTGGTCGAGGAACGCCGCGGCGAACTGGGTCCAGGTGGCGTCGTCCAGGTGGCGTCGTTGGGGTCGGGCTCTTGTAAAGCAGGGCTGTCGGCTCGTATCATAGGCGAATTTGTGAGCGTTCACACAAACGTTAATCGTTAGCCTCAGTAACGCTGACCGAAGGTCGTTAGTGGGACTAACACAAATGGTAAGGTCGGGTCGTGAGCGAGAGCGCCGAACGGTTGCGGAGGCTGCGCACGCGGCTGCTGTCGCTCGCCGCCATGCACTCCGACCGCCGCGTCAACGAGGAACTGACTCGGGTCGATGCCCGCAAGTGGCACTACGCGGCGCTCGCCACGCTCGACGAGTTCGGCCCCGCGAGTCAGGCTCAGCTCAGCGACCGCACCCGCATCTACCGCAGCGACCTGGTCGCCGTCCTCAACGAACTCTCCGACCGCGGCCTGGTGGAACGCACTCCCGACCCGGCCGACCGCCGCCGCAACCTGGTGAGCCTCACCGGCGCGGGGCGCCGCCAACTGCGCAAACTCGACAAACTGATCGCCATCGTGGAGGACGAGGTGCTGGCGCCGCTGACCCCGGCTCAGCGCGACCAGCTCACCGAGTTGCTCACTCTCCTGGTCGACCACCACCGCGGCCACCCGCGATGACGCGACGACCGGAGCACGCCCCATGACCGCACAGGTCGAGTGGATGATCGCGGCGCGGGGCGGGCCTGGTGGTGGACCGGTCGGGCGGACAGCTTCAGCCGGGAACGTGTGTGAAGGTGAAGGCCAGGTGGGCGTGGGCGGTGCGGAACTGCGCCGAGGGGCGGACGGCGGGACCGCAGCTCGCCGAACCCAAGCCGGTCACCCCTGCTGCCAGGTGGAGCCAGAGCTGGTTCTCCTCGACGAGCTCGGTGGTGTGGCGGGCCTTCTCGAGCTGGGCGGTCGACCAGGGACGCGCGACGGCGTCGAACGGGGTGTCGCCGGCGATGTGCAGGGAGCCGTCGGGGACGGTCAGGCTCAGCCAGGTCACCTCGGAACGGTTGCCGTTCTCCTGCGGGACGACGTACGGGGTCTGGGCTTCGTGGACGGTCAGGCTGTGGCGGCCGTGCCAGGCGGCGACGCGGGAATCGGGATAACTCTCGCCCGGGCCCAGGCCGAGCCATTCGAGCTGCACCACGGCCGGGTCGGGGGTACGCAGCGCGAGGGCGATGCCGAGGCGGGGCAGCGGCAGGCGCCAGTCCCCCAGGCGTTCGATGTCGACCTCGAGCCGGATGACTTCGCCGGCCGACGATTCGGCCGACAACCCAGCCGACGATTCGCGAGTCGGCCGGTGGGCCGACCAGCGGTATTCGACCTCGAAGCCACTGTCCAGGCCGGGTGGAAGGCAGCGGACGCGGCGGCACCAGTGCGTCCCGTCCGCGTACTCCTGGAGGGTTCTCTCGGTCAGGTGGTCGAACCCGGCGGCCCGCCACTGCTCCTCCAGCGAGGTCTTGTTGCCCCAGCCGGGGAAGCGGTCGTTCTCGGTGGGCGCACGCCAAGCGTCGAGCGTGAGAGAGGCGATCGGGAACGGGCCGAGTCGCTCGGGCCGGATCGGCCGGCCGGCGGAACCGCGCCCGGCTCCCCGAGCGCCGGCGACGCGCGAGGGCGCCGGCGTTGCCCGCCGCCGCTGAGCCCGCGACAACACGCGCCCGGCGACGGCCGCCGCAACGGTGAGCCACGCACCCTCCGAACCCGCATCGCCGCCCGAACCCGCATCGCCGCCCGAAGCCGCGGAACCCGCTGAGCCGGGGGAAACGCTGAAGCCCGGAATGTCTGCGAGAGCCACCCGGAGTTCGGAGCGAGGAGCAACGGCCGGCAGATCCAGCACGCCGTCCGGCCCGGTGAAGACCACGTTCGCGGTAGTGGTGAAGCTCCACCGGTTCTCGATGACCAGGTCGTCGCCGTCGAAGTGGAGTCGTACGGGAGTGATGACCGCGGCCAGCTCGGTGAGCCCCGGCGACGGCGTGCGGTCGGGGAAGACCAGCCCGTCGATGACGAAGGAGCCGTCGTGGACGGTCTCGCCGAAGTCGCCGCCGTAGCGGTAGGAGCCGTCGCGGGACAGCCCGTGATCGCTCCACTCCCAGATGAAGCCGCCGGCCAGCCGCGGGTGCGCGTCGATGATCGCCTCGTAGTCGGCCAGCCCGCCCGGGCCGTTGCCCATCGCGTGCCCGTACTCGCACATGACCATCGGCAGCCCGCGCCGCCGCTGGTCGCGGGCGGGGTCGGCCAGCGCGGGTTCCTCGTGGCGCCCGATCGCCTCCAAGGCCTCGTACGTCGGATACATGCGGCTGTAGACGTCGACGCTCTCGCATTCGGTGTCGGCCTCATAGTGGATCGGCCGACTCGGGTCGCGCGCGGCGGTCCAGGCGGCGTTCGCGGCGAGATTGCGTCCCCAGCCGGCCTCATTGCCGAGCGACCACATGACGACGCTGGGCGCGTTCTTGTCGCGCTCGACCATGCGCCGCATCCGGTCCAGGTAGACGTCGGCCCACCGGGGGTCGTCCGACGGGTTGCCACGCCAGTCGACCAGCGAGAATCCGTGCGTCTCGAGGTCGCATTCCGCCACCACGTAGAGGCCGTACCGGTCGCAGAGTTCCAGGAGGTACGGGTCCGGCGGGTAGTGGCTCGTCCGTACGGCGTTGATGTTGTGGTCTTTCATCAGCACGACGTCGCGTTCCAGTTGGGAACGCGGCACGGCCCGGCCCGCGACGGCGTCGATGTCGTGCCGGTTCACTCCCCGGAACACCAGCGGGGCGCCGTTGAGCGTCAACCGATCGCCCTCGACCCGTACGGTCCGGAAGCCCACGTCGAGCGTGACCGTCTCGACGTCATTGCTCACCAGCAGGCGGTAGAGCTGCGGGTCCTCCGCCGACCAGGGCCGCACCGACGGCACCCGGTCGACGTCCCGAAGCCCGAGCGCGGGCAATTCCCACCGTACGGGCTGGTCCGAATCGACTCTCAGGAGCCCGACGCCACTCTCGTAATCGGCGACCACTCGCACGTCGCCCAGACAACCGGCCGGGCGGTGCAGCAGCGCGACCGAGCGGAAGATCCCGGAGAGCCACCACTGGTCCTGATCCTCGACGTAGCTCGCGAAGCTCCACTGATGCACCCGCACGGCGAGCACGTCGTCGCCGCCGGTGAGCTGCTCGGTGACGTCGAACTCGACCGTCAACCGGCTCCCCGACGACCGCCCCACCGGTACGCCGTTGATCCACACCTCGAACCACGAGTCGACCCCGTCGAACCGCAGCAGCACCCGTCCGCCGTCCCAGCCGTCCGGGCGACGCACGATCCGCCGGTACTCCCCGGTCGGGTTCGCCTCGGGCACGTACGGCGGGTCGATCGGAAACGGAAAACGCACATTCGTGTACGCGGGTTCGCCGTAGCCGTGCAGCTGCCAGTTCCCCGGCACCGGCAGTTCGCCCCACGACTCCCCCGGGTCGGCCGGGTCCTGGCCGGTCTCCGCCGTGGGTGACCACGCGAAGCGCCACACCCCGTCGAGCGAGAGAACCCCGGCGCTCGTCCGCAGCCGCGCCCTCGACGGCTCGGCGCCGGTGGGCGGCGCGATGATCTCGTATGGTGCGGTCATCGGCCCTCCAGGCTCTCCGGCCGAGCTTCGCATGCCAAGATCTCTGGGAGCCGCTCCTGGTTCAGCACCATCGAAGATTATCGGTAGCCGGCGGCTTGGATGGTGAACAGGCCCGCGTACCGTCCGCCGGCTGCCATCAGGTCGGCGTGCCGCCCCTGCTCGACCAGGACACCGTCGTGCAGGACGAAGATCTGATCGGCGTGGATCACGTTGGCCAGGCGGTGCGTGATCAGAATCGTCGTGTGTTTGCCCTGGCGGCTGCGGATCGCCTGGAAGAGCGCGTCCTCGGCCCGGGGGTCGAGTGCTGACGACGGCTCGTCCATGATCAGCAGGTCGGCGTCGCGATAGAAGCCCCGGGCCGCCGTGATCCGCTGCCACTGCCCGCCGGAGAGGTCGTGGCCCTCCTTGAACGTGCGGTCGAGCAGCGTCCGGTAGCCGTGCGGCAGAGCCAGGATCGTCTCGTGCGCGGCGGCCCGGCCGGCGGCGGCCTCGATACGGGCCTGGGCGGCCTCGCCGTCCAGGTCGCCCATCGCGATGTTCGTCGCCGCGGTGTAGGGCCACTTGTGATGCTCCTGCAGGACGACCGCGATGCGCCCGATCAGGGCCTCCCGGTCCCAGTCGGGCAGCGGGCGGCCGTTCCACTCGATCACGCCCTCGCTCGGCATCCGCAGCGCGGCGATCATCGCGGCCAGCGTCGACTTGCCGGAGCCGTTCTCCCCCACGAACGCGACGGTCTGACCGGCCTCGATGGTGAGCGTGACGTCGTCGACCGCGGCGGTGTCCCGGTCCGGGTAGCGCAGGGTCACCGCGCGGATGGCGAGCCGGCGCAGTGCCGGCGCGACGGGCCGGTCGGCGGCGTCACTGTCGTGCGGGTTTGTGTTCTCGGGCAGGTACGCCTTGGCGCGGTCGAGGAAACCCACGTACTCCTTGAAGTACTGCCCGTCGGTGAACATGTGGTCGAGCTGGAAGGTGATCGTGGAGAGCGACCGCTGCGCCGCCTGCACCGCCACGACGCAGGTCACCGCGGCCGACAGCGGGATGTGGCCACCGGCCAGCAGGAAGCCCAGCAGCACCCAGACCCCGCCCAGGCCGAGTCCGCTGATCACCGCGCCCACGCTGGTGGTCGTGGTGACGCGCCGGGCCAGGGCCAGATCCTCAGTGGTCTGCGCGCCCATCACCATGTCGTACTGGCCGAGCAGGAAACGGCGCAGCCCGTACGAGCGCAGCTCCGGCGCGGACTCCCGGTCGGCCATCTGGCGTTCGAGCACGAGCAGGCGGCGACGGCGCACCGAGCCGGCCAGGTAGCTGGTGTACCGCAGGTGGCCGGCGCGCAGGGCGGCGTACCCGTTGGGCAGGGTGGCGACGAAGAGCGCGAGCAGCAGCAGCGGGTTGATGAGGACGACCGCGACCGCCACCGCGATGAGGCTGACCAGGCCGGCGAGCACGTTGGCGGTGTCGTGGACCAGGCTGTTGGCCGCGTCGCTGCCCCGGGTGGCGCGTTCCATGTCGTCGGCGAACGCGTCGGCGTCGAAGGCGTCGAGGCGTACGGCCGTGGTCGCCTCGAAGAGCCGGCGCTCGGCCGCCTGGTTGACGCGCGGGGTGAGGCCGTTCTGGGCGTACCCGACGGCGATGCCCAGCGCACCCCGCAACGCGGTCGCGGCGGCCAGCGCGATCAGGGCGGGCAGCGCGGCCCGGACCCGCTCGGGTGTCGGCCCACCGGCGAACAGGGCCACCAGGAGCCGCTGGGTGGACAACAGACCGAAGGTCGCCATCGCCCCGCCGGCGAGCGTGGAGAAGCCGACGACCAGCGTACGGGCTTTGTCGGCCCGCCAGGCGACGCCGACGGCCTGACGGACGAACTGGGGAAGCTCGGCGAACACCCCGAGGAGCCCGGTCTCGGCTCGTCGGCGCACGCCATGCTCCCACCAGGCGCTTCGCAGTTCGGGCAGTACTGTCTCGTCGGTAACGCTCACAGACACCTCGCTCCTCGTGGGGGCCGGGCACCCTCCACACTCGCCGTTACGCGGTGTCCTGTCGCCTACCCAAA
>DASRYP010000460.1:0-3426 GCA_035687165.1 Actinoplanes sp.
GTGGGTGCCGGCGTCCAGCCTGACCCGGGTTGCCACGTTGGGGCTTTTGCGGGGTCACGAGCTGGGCATACGCGCGGAAGGACGCCAGGCACAGGAGGCCGTCGACCGGGTGGTCGCACTGGCCGCGGAGGCGTTCGGCGAGTCGGTAGCTGAAGCGGGGACGGGAACAGAAGCTGGGACGGGAACAGAAGCGGGGACGGGAACAGAAGCGGGGACGGGAACAGAAGCGATGGCAGTCTCCCCCGGCATCGGCATCGGCCGGGCATTGCGGGTGCACACGGCCCCCCTGGAGGTCCCCGACGTGCCGTCGCGAGGACCGGAGGAAGAGCGGCGCCGACTCGACGCCGCGCTGGCCAAGGTCCGCGGCGAGATCGGGCGGATCGGCGGCTGGATCTTCGACGCCCACCTGTTGCTGCTCGAGGACGACGACCTGCTGACCGACGTACGGGGTCGGATCGAGCGCGGCGAGGCCGCTCCCCGGGCTTGGAAGGCGGCCACCGACCGGATCGCCGCCGAGTTCGACGCCGTGGCCGATCCCTACCTGCGGGGCCGGGCGGCTGACGTCCGGGCGGTTTCCCAGCAGGTCCTGCGCGCGTTGCTCGGCGTTCCCGCTCCCGCACCCACCGGGGACGGGGTGCTGATCGCCGCCGATCTCACGCCGGCTGAGGCCGCCGGGCTCGACCCGGCTCGCATCGCCGGCGTGGTGCTGGCTTCCGGCAGCGCGACCTCGCACGCCGCGATCCTCACCCGCACCCGCGGCATCCCGGCGGTGGTCGGCGCCGGCCCACAGGTTCTCGAGATCCCCGACGGCACGCTGATCGCGCTCGACGGCAGCACCGGCGAGATCGTCGTGGCGCCTGGAGAGCAGATGCTGGCGTCCTTCCGGTCCCGCGCCGAAACGCAGCGAAACCGCCGCACCACGGCCTTGGCCGGCGCGTCCGCGCCGGCCTCGACCCGAGCGGGTGTCCACATCGAAGTGGGCGCCAACGTGGGCTCGGTCGAGGAAGCCGAGGCCGCCGCGGTCAACGGCGCCGACCTGGCGGGACTCGTCCGCACCGAGTTCCTTTTCCTGGACCGGGATGCCGCGCCGGACGTGGACGAGCAGGTCGCCGTCTATCGGAGCATCGCCGAGGCGCTCGGCGGCCGGCGCGTCACGCTGCGCACGCTCGACGCGGGGAGCGACAAGCCTCTTCCCTATCTGCCTCCGCCGTCCGAGGCCAACCCCTTCCTCGGCGTCCGGGGTATCCGGCAGTCGCTCGCGAATCCGGGCATGTTCGCTGAGCAGCTTCTGGCCATCGTCCGGGTCGCGCGGGAAACTCCGGTGAGCGTGATGTTCCCGATGGTCACCACGGTGGCGGAAATCAAGGAAGCCCGCCGCATGCTGGACGAGGCCTTGGCGCGTGCCGGCGGCCGGCCGAAGGACCTGCGGGTCGGCATGATGGTCGAAGTGCCGGCTGCGGCGTTGCGGGCCGGCACGTTCACTCCGTACGTCGATTTCTTCAGCATCGGCACCAACGACCTGACCCAGTACACCCTCGCCGCCGAACGCGGGAACGCGGCGCTCGCCGCCCTCAGCAGCGGCCTCGACCCGGCCGTCGGTCAACTGATCGACGAGGTCTGCCGGGCCGCCGGTGACCGGATCCTGGTCGCTGTGTGCGGGGAACTCGCCGCCGACGAGACGGTCGTACCTCGGCTGCTCGCCTCGGGCGTACGGGAACTGAGCGTGGCGCCGCCCCTCGTGCCGCTCGTCAAGCAGGCCGTCCGCGCAACTTGAACACGCCGGTCGAGGACAAGCCGCTGCTCGCTGACGCGGTGGTGCAGGGGTTACGCCGAGAAACGCACCTCGCCGACGTGGTCCACGAGGGTGGTGCCGCTCTCGAACGGGTCGGCCGAGACCCCTGCTCGAGAAGGCGGCCTGGTCGTGACAGTCACCCTCCCGTGCGCGCTGCAGAGGTCGGAGCCTCGGAGCCGGTCGCGTTGCCCGCGAGGGGCTGGGTGGCTGTGCGACGGGCCAGGCCGATGACGCCCAAGGTCATCACCACGCCCGCCAAGGCGACCACGGCCAGGCCGGCCGCGCCGAACCGGAAGCCCTCGTCGAAGACGAGGACGCCGGCGATCGCCGCCACGATCGGGTTGCTGACGCTCACCGTGGCCAGCGGGGCGGCCAGCCCGGCGCGGCCGTAGGAGAGTTGACCGAGCAGATAGCCGCCGGTTGAGAAGACGAGGACCGCGATAACAGTGAGCGGGGATATCGAGCCGACGCCGCCCTCGGTGAAAGAACCCAGCACGGCCTTGGACAACACGGAAGCGATGCCGAACGCCACGCCGGCCGCGGCGGCCAGCAGCACCGACCGCACGCGCGGACCGGCCCGCAAGGCTGCCAGCGACAGCACTGCTACCACCGCGACCGTGATCGCCGACAGACGACGGTCGGCGGACCCGGTGAGCGTCACCGGCTCGGACGACTCGATCGACAGCGACAGGATCAGGGCGAGCCCGACCACGGTGAGGATCGCGTCGCCCCAGGCGGCCCAGCCGATGCGGGTGCGGAAGCGCACGGCGGCGATCGGCAGCGCGAAGAGCAGGGTCAGCGTGCCCAGCGCCTGCACCACGGCGACCGTGCCGAAGTTGAGGGCAACCACGTGCAGCGCGACGCCGGCGCCGGTCAGCAGCAACGCGACGGCCCAGCGCGCGACCCCGCGTTGGCCGTGCTCGGCCAGCCTTTCCTGGGCGACCGCCGCGGCCGCATAACTCGCCGCGGAGAGCACCGATAAGGTGACCGCCCACCCCAGCGATCCCATTCGCACCCCCCCGTCCGAGTCTGCCAGACCGGACCCCGGACTCGACCCGTGTCGCCCCTCAGATGGGAGGGACAGCACACCGGCCGAGGGCCACCAGTTCGGGGCATTAGGCTGGGTGGTCGGGCTTCGGCGCGGCGGCCCGGGCCGGCCACAGTCCCCACCGGCCACAGTCCCACCCGGCCACAAACCCACACGGAACGGAACAAGATGACCGACCAGGCCAAGGTGCGAGTCCTTCTGTTGGAGAGCATCCATCCCGACGCGGTGTCCCGGCTCGAGGCCGCCGGATACGAGGTCGAGTCCGTTCGCAACGCCCTCGACGAGGCCGAGCTGATCACCCGCATCAGCGGCGTCCAACTACTCGGCATCCGCTCGAAGACTCAGGTCACGGCGAAGGTCCTCGACGCCGCCGACAGCCTCGTGGCGATCGGCGCGTTCTGCATCGGCACCGACCAGATCGACCTGACCGCTGCCTCCGCGAACGGTGTCGCGGTCTTCAACGCGCCCTTCTCCAACACGCGCTCGGTCGTCGAACTCGCGATTGCCGAGATCATCTCGATGACCCGCCGGCTGACCGAGAAGAACACGCTCATGCACGCCGGGATCTGGGACAAGTCGGCCGACG
>DASRYP010000461.1:0-7293 GCA_035687165.1 Actinoplanes sp.
ATCCGCGCCGACCTGCGCCGGCGTGGTATCGCCGCCACTATCCCGCAACGCCGTGACCAGCACACGAACCGGCTCAAACGCGGCCGCCACGGCGGCCGCCCACCCGCGTTCGACGCCGGTCACTACCGACAACGCAACACCGTCGAACGGGCAGTCTCCAAACTCAAACAATTCCGCGCCGTCGCGACACGCTACGACAAACGCGCCTTCATGTACCTGGCCACTATCGACGTCGCCATCATCAAAATCTGGCTACGCGACCTCACCAAAGATCCACGAGACACGGCCTAGTCCGGCGGCGTGTTCTCGATCAGCCATGCCCGCCAACCCCGCCGGTCGAACGGCAACGCGATCACATTCGGTGCGGCCGTGTGCGTGGCCGTCGCGACGCTCACCGGGTAACCTCCCGGCGCCGGGCGTCCGCCCGCTCGACCGCGGCCCGCTTTGCGTCGTCGGGCACGTGGATGTACACGTTCATCGACGAGTCCGACACATGCCCGAGCAACTCCTTGACCACCGCGCGGTCGGTCCCCTGACGGATCCACTCGGTCGCGGCGCCGTGCCGCAACACGTGCGGACGCGCGATCAAGCCGGCCCGCTGGGCCAGCCTGTCGAACAAGCCCTTCACGCTCGAGTAGGACATGGCCCGACCTAGCGGCTCCCGGAAGAGGTTCACCAGCACCTGCACGGTGCCCTCCGCCTGCGGGACCATCGCTCGCTCGTACAGATAGTCGGCGTAACAGGCGCCGAGCTCACTGGTGACCGGTACGACCCGCGGCCGCCGGGACTTCGCCCAGGCGCCGTTGCTGTTCAGTCGACGCCGCACATGCACGTGCGGGCCCTTGACCTGACAACCCAGCGCCTGCGAGTCGGCCAACAGGTGCATGTCCTCACGGTGCAGCCCGAGCGCCTCACCGATCCGGACCCCAGTGCACCACAGCAGCAGAACCAGGAACCGGTCGCGGGCATGGCGGGTGACATCAACCAGCCGGCTGACCTGCTCGACCGTCAGCCACTCGATGCCCGCGTCGACCGACGCAAACTTGATCAACCGCGACCGCACGGTCCGACGCTGGTCGCCTTCGCCCGCATCGAAGCCCGCCGGCAGAAACCGCAGGTAACGCGGCTCGGTCAGCTGCCCGAGCAAATCGGACTCGACCCAGCCCATCCGAACGCCGAACCGCAGGAACTCGCAGACTGTCCCGACGATCGCGCTCGCGGTGTTCGCGTCGCGGAAACGGTCCACCCCACCGCCGCCGCCGCGGACGCGGGACGGCAGCGGTGTCTCTACCAGCCAGTGCAGAAACCGGCGAGCTGCCACACCGTGATCCGCGCCCACTCCAGATGCTGGAACACGCAGTAGGAAAGGAAGAGCGCCGTTCGGCCCGCGTACGTGCGCTCGGTGTTGTACGCCCCGCCGGCCTCCCGCAGCCCGGCGATGAACAGTGAGCCCTCGTTGTGCAAGACGTAGTCGTCGGCACCCACGACGACCCATCCCGTCCGGTCGTCGGTGAACTCCGCGCGCTCCGGACGGTACGACGTAACGAACATGCCTGTAATACCGAACACCCCTTGTATATCGATGAATCAGTCAGCCAGGCATACATGTACCTGACATGTATGCGAGCGAGATCATCATGAAGATAGGGACTGTCGGTCGAGCGATATCCGAATTGATCGCGAACGCGCTCGACGAAGACGAGCACGCCCAGGTCGGCTGGGCCGGCGGGGTCCTGACCATCGCCGACAACGGTTCGGGTATCCCCGAGGAAGGCCTCATCCTCGGGGTCTCCACCAAGACCGACCTGCAGATCGGGCAGTTCGGCGAAGGCAAGAAGCTCGCCTGCCTGGTGCTGGCCCGAAGCCCGCAGATCGGCGGTGTGCGCTGCGAGACCGTCGGCTACGGCTTCACCCCGAGCGTCGAGCGCCGCAAGCTGCTCGGAGGGCTCAGCCCGTCCCGCTCCGAGCAGGGCAGCGAGGTCCTCGTCTACCGGTTCCACCCCAACACCCGCACCGGCGGCACCGTCTTCACCGTCGAGTGCCCCCAAGAGCTGGCAGACGAGGCGATCGGACGGTTCCGCGCGCTGGCCGAGTCCGGCTACCAGCCGCTGGCCGCGCCCGGGGTGTGCGTGCTCGACGGCGAACCGGGCCGGGTGTGGATCGGCGGGGTGCTGGTCACCCGCATGCCCGGCTTCCTCGCCTCCTACGACCTGTCCCTGGATCACAAGGCGTTGCAGAACCGGGACCGGACCGTCGTCGAGGCCGGCGCGCTGCGCACAGCGGTTCGCGACATCCTCGCCGACAGCGACGACCTGCAGATCATCGACCGGTTCGCCCGGCATGTACTCGACGGTGGGAAGCTGCGCGAGCAGGAACAGTTCTTCCGCGCGGTATACCGGCCCCACCCCCGCGCGGCGTGGCGGTCCTGGGCCCGCATGCACCTGCCGGATCAGGCCTACTACACGGTGCCCGGCAGTGAGGAAGCCGCACTCGACCTGA
This sequence comes from Actinoplanes sp., assembly GCA_035687165.1. Classification (GTDB taxonomy): domain Bacteria; phylum Actinomycetota; class Actinomycetes; order Mycobacteriales; family Micromonosporaceae; genus Actinoplanes. The sequence continues at coordinate 2,500 of DASRYP010000461.1, forward strand.
ACTGATGGTTTAACCACCGGCGCTACGGAGGGTCTACGGCGCACCGTGCCGAAAAGCCCGTCCCGAGCCCGGCTACCGTTACTCGCGCCCCGGCTACTGTGCGTGCCGCTGAACCGCCTTGCGCTCTGGCCGGCCTTCGCCAAATTGGCGTTGTAGCGGCCGCGTTCTACGCAGGCTGGGGTGATCGCCCGGCTACCAGAAGGTTAGGGGTTCGAGTCCCTTCGGGCGCACTTGATCGAGATGGGCCTGAACTGCGCAAACGCGGGTCAGGCCCTTCTTGCTGTCCGGCCTTAATGGACGGTGGGTGGCGGGTGGGTGGCACATGGGTGTCGTCACCTTCTGTGACGGAGCGGGTGGTGGCGACTTCGTGACCTGCGGCTTCGCTTCTTGCCGGTGGGCCGTTTCCCGGAAGATGTTTCTTTTTTGGCGCGCCCGGCGGGCCGGTTCTTCGCGGCCTTTTCCTTGATGCGTTTGCGGGTGTGCCGGGCGGCGGCCAGCACCAACGCGGCGGTGGCGTCGGCGCAGCGGCGCTGGGAATCGGGCAGGACGCTGGTGTAGGTGTCGGCGGTGACCACGATGCTGGAGTGACCGAGCAGATCTTGCAGGGTCTTCAGGTCCGCGCCGGCTTCGTGGGCCAGGGAGGCGGCGCCGTGTCGCAGGTCGTGCAGCCGGACCGGTGGTAGGCCGGCGCGGGTGGTAAGGATCCGGAACCGAGTGGTGGCGTAGCTCGGGTTGATCGGTTTGCCGTCCTTGCGGGTGAAGACGTAGCCGGAGTCGATCCAGACTTGGTTGTTGCCGTGCCGTTTGTCGCGGTGGGCGAGCTGGCGGCTGCGGTGTGCCCGCAGGATCGCGACGGTGTGCTTGTCCAAGGCGACGGCCCGGCGCCCGGCGGCGGTCTTGGGCTCGCCCTCGACGACGGTGTAGCTGGCCGTGGTGCGCTGACGCTCGACGAACAACAGCCCGCGGTCGAGATCGACGGCCGCCCACCGCAGCCCGCAGAGTTCACCGCACCGCAGGCCGCGCAGGGCGGCGAGCCACCAGAACGCGAACAGCGAGTCCTCGACGTTGGCTTCCAGGAACGCGGCGAGCTGCGCGGCGGTCCACACCGCGACCGCCGGGTGTTCCCCGGTGAGTTCCCAGTGCTCGACCCGGCCTTCGGTCCAGACCTGGGCATGCGGGCGCCTGTAGCCGGCGATCTCGATGTGCCGAGCCGGGTTCGCCCCGATCAACTCCTCCCGGACGGCCAGGTTCAGCGCCGCGCGCAGCGTGGTGCGCAGGTGGTTGAGCGCCGACGGCGACTGCGGCAGGCCCTTGGCATTGGTGGTCTCGGCGATCTCGGCAAACACCGCTCGCAGCAGCGGCCCATCAAGATCGGATAGCCGGTAGTGACCCAGTCGGGGGATGAGGACGAGTTCGACGTCGCGGGTGTAGTGCAGCCGGGTCGTCGGCCGGATCCGGGTGCGGGTGTCGAGCCAGTGCCGCAGCCACCGTTCGACGGTCCACCCGTCACCGCACCGCCGTGCGACGCTGTCGGCCAGGCACTCCTCCCGTGCAGCCCGGGCGGCGGCCTGTGAGACGAACCCACCTCGACGGATCCGCTCGGAGCGGCCGTACAGGTTCGGTGCCGAGCATTGGAAGTACCAGGAGCCGTGGCCACGATCGGGCAGCAGCGGGCACTTCTGCTCCAACCGTTTACCCTGCTGGTTGCGGCACCCACACCGTTTGAACGTCCTACTCGTGCTGCTCATCGCGCTGCCCTCCAACGTCGATCTGGTGTATCGAGCGTGATGGGCATAGGCGCGGCTTGGGGTTCCCTCGACAGAGTGACGACGCGGCACGCGTTACCCCGGCAGCACCGGTGGTGTCATTGGCAGCCTGTCGGCTCTTTGCCAGCGCGGGTAACGTCCGTTCGTTCAGCTTGATCGATCACCAGGAGTTGAAGATCGAACAATCGGCGTTAAGCGAAGGTTCTCCGGCGATCTGGCCGGTGCGCTGACCAAGCGAGCGGGCGAGTCTTAGGCGTTCGGTCGTCGGCGGCGAGACCGGTCGTGCGGATTGCTCGTGCAGCATGCTGCCGTGGTGGCCAAAGTCGGCCAATTCGCGGTCGAGCCGGTTGCTTCACTTGCGTGATCCCTGTGTAGTAGAGGGAGGGGGGATCATGCTCATCTCTGAACTGCGCAACCCTTACGACTACGACAATGCGGTACGGCGCCCGGAGCTGTTCGCGGGCCGGGGCAACGAACTGGACGACCTGAGGTACGCCCTCGGCCAGGGCGGTGTCGACTCCCCTGTGGAGTACATAGCTGTCCACGGTGAACGGGGCGCCGGCAAGACCAGTCTGCTCAACATGTGCCAGCTGCTGGCCGAGGACCGTGACTACCTCGTCGTCCGGGTCGACCTGATTCCCGGCGACGCCTCGGCGCGCACCTTCTTCGCCAAGCTCTACGAGAGGCTCATCGAGGCGGCCTCGCGCGTCGGCGGCTTGACCGCCGGCGACGGCAGCGCCATCACCCCTCGGCTGATCCGTCGAATCGCCAGCGGATCGGCACAGGACGACACCTTCCCGCTGGAGTTCCCGGAGAGCCTGGCGCAGTCCACCGAGTCCGACAAGATATCCGAGATCGCGCTGCATGCGGATCTCTCGTACATCCTGGACAAGGTGGGGCGTCCGGTGGCCGTGCTGATCGACGAGAGTCAGCTGATCGGCGACCGTATGGACGTCCTGTCGATCCTACGTACCCTCGGCAACCATCTGCGGGGATACGTGTTCGTCCTGGCCGGCACCGCCGACCTGATCGAGCGGGTTCAAGCGGTCTTCGGCCAGTTGCTGCGGCAGTTCCGGTACATCTCGGTGTCCCGGTTTACCGAGATCGCCGATGTCCAGGACTGCGTCGCGAAGCCGCTGACCACCGTCGGCCTTGTCCCCGAGGAATGCGCGTCGAACCTGTACACCATGGCGGACGACCTGTTCCGCCTCACGGACGGTAGTCCGTACGAGATTCTCTTCTATTGTCACACCATGTTCCGCCGCTGGCAGAAAGGCGTCGCCAACGGCCTCGAACTTTCCTCGGAGACGCTCGACGACGTACGTACGGCATTGGTGGCGGGCCGGGACGTGAACCAGCGGCCGCTCATCACCGCGGTGCGGCGGATGCCGGAAGAGGAGTTGAAGGCGCTCAACATTCTGTGCTCGGGACTCGGGCGCGCCACGGTCGACGAGCTCTGGCTCGCGCACGTGCTCGCTGGTGGACCCACCATGACCCGGGACGACCTCGACCGCTATCTCGCCGGATTCGTCGCCGGGGGCATCATCGAGCAGGAGAACTCGAAGATTTCCCTGACCGGAGAGATGTTCGACCAGATCTACGTACGGCTGTGGGCCTTCAAGAAGCTGGACTTCGGACCGCACTTCCACACCCAGCTCATCAACACCCTGGTGGTTTCGCACCTGCTCGCCCGGAACCTCGAATACTTCCTCTGCGGCCTTAGCCAGAGCACGCCGACGTGGGTGGTGCGCACCTGCTGCTTCGGGATGAAACCACAGGTGCTCTCGGCCGGAATCGAGCAGTTCGAGCTGCTCCCGCCTGACACCACACCTCACTACACCGTCCCCTTCCTGTTCAACGCACTCATGTCGTGCGGCAGCCCGGCCGCCCTCGACATCACCACGGTGCGCTGCTCCTTCAACGGGACGACCGCGTACCGCTGGATCTGCTCGGCCGACAGCGAGGACTTCGAGCTGAGCAGCCATCCGGCCTTCATCGAGGCCGTAGGTGCGATGGCGGTCCTCGGCGGCGAGCTGACGGCCGAACGGCTCCGCCTCCCGACGCGACCCTGGCCGGAGATCGTGGCCTGGCTGACCGCCAACGGCGACCAAAACATGCGCCGGGAGCTGAGCAGCGCCCACACGAACGCGTCCTACCACTACTACGCCCAGGGTGACGTCGCACGGTCACTCGAACACCTCACCACCGCCACGGAACTCTGGCCAACATGGCACTCGGCCAACAACCTCGCCTACCTCTCGCTGAACACCGGAAAGAACCAGGAGGCTCTGGACAGGGCCACCGAAGCTCTGCGCCACGCGTCGACCCCGTACGAGCGGGCGCTCAGCGCCTACAACGCCGCCCTGGCGCTCCTACGCCTCGATGATGTAGCCGCCGCCCGGGCACGGCTGGACGAGGCCACGGCCCCGCTGGCAGTGCCCATGGCGGACCTCTGGACCTGTTCCTACCTTCTTGTTCCCCACCTGCACGATGGCGGCATCGCGATGCGGGAGGAGGAGCAAGTGAACCTGAAGGAGGCGGTGAGCCGGGCCGTCGAGCTCATCGAGGTGACCGAGCGCTACCAGCGGCTGCACGGTTCATGACCAGCCGGTGGCTGCGGGTGGCCGGCTGGTGCCTCGCCGCGGCGATCGCCGTCGCCCTTGTAGCCACGGTCGTCACCGCCTTTGGGCCGCTGCCCAGGGCGGTCCTCGGCGGCGACGCCGACGCCCTCAGCGCGGCCGATCAGATTAAGGCCCGCAACGACGTTCGCGCGTCGCTGCTGCAGGCGGTCGGCGGCGTGCTCCTGGTTATCGGCGCGATCACCGCATGGCGGCAGATGCTGATCGGCCGCCGGCAGCACCTGCTGAGCCGACGGACCGCGATCACCGAGTCCTTTACGAAGGCCCTCGACTCGCTAGGCGACACGAACTCCGCGGCGGTACGACTCGGCGGCGTCTACTCGCTCGACCGGGTCGCCGACGACGACCCGGCCGAACGCGACCGGGTCGCGGAGGTGCTGTCCGCTTTC
>DASRYP010000462.1:0-2837 GCA_035687165.1 Actinoplanes sp.
TCTCCGAGCACCGGGGCAGCCGGGTCTCGCTGCGGGTGCCCCAGCGCGGCGACAAGCGGTCGCTGCTCGAGACGGTGGCGCGCAACGCCGGCGAGTCCCTGCAACGCCACAAGCTGCGCCGGGCGGGTGACCTGACCACCCGCAGCAAGGCGCTCGACGAGATCGCCGAGGCGCTCGGCCTCGACACGGCGCCGCTGCGCATCGAGTGCTTCGACGTCTCTCAGATCCAGGGCACCGACGTGGTGGCCTCGATGGTCGTCTTCGAGGACGGCCTGGCCCGCAAGAGCGAATACCGGCGTTTCGCGATCCGCGGCAACCCCGACGGCAGCGGTACCGACGACCTCGCCGCGATGAGCGAGGTGATGCGGCGGCGCTTCGCCCGCTTCCGCGCCGAGCCGGGAGCCGACGGCCCGCTCGACCGCCCCGGGTCCGAGATCGATTCCGAGTCCGAGTTGCCCGGCATCGACCCGCTCACGGGCCGGCCGCGCCGGTTCGCCTATCCGCCGCAGCTCGTCGTCGTCGACGGCGGTCAGCCCCAGGTCAACGCGGTCGCCGCGGTGCTCTCCGACCTCGGCATCACCGATGTGGCGCTGTGCGGTCTGGCCAAGCGGCTCGAAGAGGTGTGGTTGCCTGGCGAGGACTTCCCGGTCATCCTGCCGCGCACGTCCGAGGCGCTCTATCTGCTCCAGCGCGTCCGTGACGAGGCCCACCGCTTCGCGATCACCTTCCACCGGCAGCGCCGCTCCAAGCGGATGACGGCGTCGGCGCTTGACAACATCCCCGGCCTGGGCGAGACCCGGCGTAAGGCCCTGCTGCGCCACTTCGGGTCGCTCAAGCGCCTCTCCGCCGCCACCCCGGAGGAGATCACCGAGGTCCCCGGCATCGGCCGCCGCACGGCCGAGACCCTGCTGGCCGCGCTCAACCCGGCCAAGCCCGCGGAACCCGACCGGGCCGCCGACCCGACAAGCGTCCCGCTCGGCGGCGCAGGCCGCACGAAAGCCGGGGCCAACCGGGCCAAGGCCCCGCATCCTGATGCGGCGACACTCTAGGGTCGCGGTGGCCGCAGGGTCGCGGTGGCCGCAGGGTCGCGGTGGCCGGGGAACTTCGAGCGGCGGGTTGTGGTTGTAGTACCGGGGCCGGAGCACCGATCGGATGGGCCACAGGCGTCCGCGCGGATCGTGGCAACGGCTTCGGCCTAGGATGTTGTGTCCGCCAGGGGCGCGGGCGAAGCGACGCTGGGAGGCGTGCGTGACGGAGTCGATGCCGGAGTTCGTGGCCGACGCGGTCGATCCGGATGAGGTGACCACCGATCTGGTGGTCGTGACCGGTGTCTCCGGTGGTGGGCGCAGCACGGTCGCCCGCGCGCTGGAGAACGTCGGCTTCTACGTGGTCGACAACCTGCCGCAGGCGCTCATGCTCGACATGGCCCAGCTCGCCTTCCAGGCCGGTGGCGCAGCGAAACGTACGGCCATGGTCCTGGACGTTCGCAGTCGCGCCTTCTCGACCGACCTGACCGGGGCCGTGCGTGCGCTCAAGGACCGGGGCTTCTCGCCGCGTGTGGTCTTTGTCGACGCCGAGGACGACGTGCTGATCCGCCGCTTCGAGTCGGTGCGCCGGTCGCACCCGCTGCAGGGCGACGGCCGTCTGGCCGACGGCATCGCGGCCGAGCGCAAGCTGCTCGCCGAGGCCCGCGAGCAGGCCGACGTGATCATCGACACCAGTCACCTGAACGTGAACCAGCTGCGTCGCCGCGTCGAGGAGCTGTTCGGCGGTGAGGACGTGCGCCGGCTGCGCATCACCGTGCTCTCGTTCGGCTTCAAGTACGGCCTGCCGCCCGACGCCGACTACGTGATGGACGCCCGGTTCCTGCCCAACCCGTTCTGGGTGCCCGACCTGCGCGACCACACCGGCCTCGAGGAAGCGGTCAGCACGTACGTGCTCGACCAGGAGGGTGCCGGTGAGTTCGTGAAGACCTACGCGGGGCTGATCGCGGCGACCGCCCCCGGCTTCGAGCGGGAGGGCAAGCGCTACCTGACCGTGGCGGTCGGCTGCACCGGCGGCAAGCACCGCAGCGTCGCCATCGCCGAGGAGCTCACCGCCCAGCTGCGCGACATCCGCCTGGCCGCCCACCCCTCCCACCGTGACCTGGGGCGGGAGTGACGGTGTCCCCCTTGCGTGTGGTCGCGTTCGGCGGCGGCCACGGGCTGAGCGCCTCGCTGCGTGCCCTGCGCGGCCGGGCCGCCGAGCTCAACCTGGACATCACGGCGATCGTCACCGTGGGCGACGACGGCGGGTCGAGCGGGCGCCTGCTGGCCGAGCGGGACGCGCTGCTGCCCCCGGGCGACCTGCGGCAGGCGCTCGCCGCGCTCGCCGACGAGCAGGCGGTTACGCAGCGTACTGCCAATCTGTTGCAGTACCGGTTCGCCGAGATCCCGGCTGGCGGCGAGGGCCCCGATCCGCTGGTCGGCCACGCCGTGGGCAACCTGCTTCTGCTGGGCCTCATGGAAATGCTGGGCGACCCGGTGCAAGCGCTCGACCACGCCGCCGCGATGGTGGGCGCGCGCGGCCGGGTGCTGCCGATGGCCCGGCACGCGATCGGCATCGAGGCGGACATGCGCGGCGCCGACCCGCAGCACCCGCACGAGATCGTCACTGTGCGTGGTCAGCATGCGGTCGCGGTTGCACACGGTCACGTCGAGGCCGTCCGCATCGAACCGGCCGACCCGCCCGTCTGTGCCCAGGCCGTCGCCGCGATCGAGCAGGCCGACTGGCTGATCTTCGGGCCGGGGAGCTGGTTCACCAGTGTCCTGCCGCACCTGATGGTGCCCGGCCTGGCC
>DASRYP010000463.1:0-6354 GCA_035687165.1 Actinoplanes sp.
GCGCCCGCCCCGACGTAGCCCAGTGCCCGGACCGACACGATCGCCGCACGGCAGAGCTCCTCGCGCAGCCCCGGGTCGACGGCGGGCCACGGGGTCTCCTCGATGATCTTCTGATAGCGGCGCTGGATCGAGCACTCGCGCTCGCCGAAGGGGACCACCGCGCCGTGCTCGTCGGCCAGGATCGGCACCTCGATGTGGCGCACGTCCTCGACGTACGGCTCGCAGTAGACCTCGCCGCCCACCTCGCGCCGGGTGGACGCGAACGCCTCGGCCAGCGTCGACGCGTCCCGGACGACCCGCAGCCCGGCGCCGCCCGTCCCGCAGTCCGGCTTGATCAGCACGGGGAAGGCCGGCACCTCGGCCGGGGTGCGGTAGCTGGGCAGCACTGGCACGCGCGCCTCGGCCACCAGCGCCTTCGTCTCGTGTTTGCTGCGCAGCACGCCGAGCGTCTTGGCGGGCGTGCCGACCCAGATCAGCCCGGCGTCGGCCACTGCCGCGGCGAAGTCGGGGTCCTCGGCGAGCTCGCCGATGCCGGGGTGGACGGCGTTCGCGCCGGAGCGCTGGGCGGCCGTGATGATCAGATCCCCCCGCAGGTAAGCGGTCCGGGGGGTGCCGCCGTCGAGGCGTACGGCGTAGTCCGCCTCGCCGACGTGGGGCGCGGCGGAATCGGCGTCGGAGTAGACGGCGACCGTCTCGATGCCGACCAGACGGCAGGTGGCGAACACCCGGCGGGCGGCCTCGCCACGGTCGGCCACCAGAAGGCGTCGGATCACTGGTCTACCTTTCCGGCTCGGAACACGCCGACGTGCCCGGTCCCCTCGACCGTCGCGCTGTGCACGGCGGAAAGGCAGAGTCCGAGCACCGTACGGGTGTCGCGTGGGTCGATGACGCCGTCGTCGTCACCGCTCGCCGTCGGGCCGTCGGCCGGCCAGCGGAAGGCGAAGCGGGGGTCGCCGGTGCGCCCGGTGTTGAGGGCGAGCAGGGGCACGGTGGAGTGGGCGAAGGCGTCGACCGCGCTGGAGCCGAAGGGCCCGGTCCCCTCGCGCTGGATCAGCAGCAGGGACGTGTCCGTGGCGTTGGCGAGTTGGATGAAGTGCACCACCTTCTGGGTATCGGCGGTGGTCTGCGGGCCGCCTGCGAGGGCGAGCACGCCAACCGGGTAACCGTGCAGCTCACCCCAGCCGGCCAGCACAGCCGTGCCGACGGCCGGCTTGAACTCGTCGAGATCACTGCCGTCCAGGATGCGGGCGAGCACCTCGCGGAGGTCGGCGAAGGCGCCGTCGCCGGCCAGTGCCAGCAGATCCTCGCAGTCGTACCGGGGTGGCGTCGGCGGGAACGCGCGGGTCGGCGGGCCGGCCTTGCGCCAATTCAGGCGGCGTACGCACTGCCGGGCCAGGCGCAGGGCGTCGCGCTCGTCCTCGGCGAGTTGGTCGGCCGGCGCTGGGGTGCGCAGTTCGGTGCCGTTCGCGCCGCGGACCTTCAGGTTCCCGCGCACCATGACGGTGTAGTCCGAGAGCGCGGGCAGATAGGCGGTGTCCCCATTGGTGGGGCCGAAGACCACGCAGACCGAGGGCACCCGCCGGTTGGAGAGGCGGCTCAGGTCGCGGGCGATGCCGCCGCCCGGCGGTGACCCGGCACTCGTCGAGTCGGGGGCCGACTCGACCAGGGTGACCAGCGGCAGGCGGTTGGCCGAGGCGATCCGGGTGGCCCGGCGCATCTTCTCCACGGCGTACGGGTTGACCGCGGTCCCCGGAACGGTCGGGTCGGTCGCAATGATCATGCACTCGGCCGCCGCAATTACGCCGATGCCGATGACCACGCCGGCGCCGACCGGGAACTCGGTGCCCCAGCCGCAGACCGGGGAGAGCTCCAGGAACGGGGCGTCCTGGTCGAGCAGCATCTCGACGCGTTCGCGGGGCAGCAGCTTGCCCCGGGCGTGGTGCCGGGTGACCGCCTTCTCGCCACCGCCGGCACGGGCCTCCTCGACCGCCGCCTCGAGCCGGTCGAGCCGGTCGAGGGTGACGTCGCGGGCCTCGTGGTAGCCGGGGGCGCGCGCGTCGAGGGAGGTGAAGAGCACGGTCACGTCGGCCCCCCGATGCGCTGTGCGCCCCCCACCATGTTCAAAGCCGCGCCTCTCGTATCCGCCGTCGCCTCTCGACCACCTCCGTAACGAGTGGTCGACTAGGTGCGACACGGATGCAAATACGGCTGGTTTGTCGCTTTTCAGAGGGTATGACGTGATCGGTCGAAAGCACAATAAGGGGCCGCCCCAATGGGGCAGCCCCGGAGAGAACGTTCAGGTCGGATCAGACGCGGGCTCGGCGGGCGAGACGCTCCGGGTCGAGGATGATCACGCTCTTGCCGTCGAGCCGCAGCCAGGCGCGGGAGGCGAAATCGGCGAGGGCTTTATTCACCGTCTCGCGGGACGCGCCGACGAGCTGAGCGAGCTCTTCCTGGGTGAGATCGTGGGTGACACGCAGGACACCGCCGTCGCGGGTGCCGAACCGGCCCGCCATCTGCAGGAGGTTTTTCGCCACGCGGCCGGGCACGTCCGTGAAGATCAGGTCAGCCAGCGCGTCGTTGGTGCGCCGCAGCCGGCGAGCGAGCACCCGCAGGAGTTGCTCGGCGATCTCGGGACGGTTGTTGAGCCACGGGCGCAGCGACGTCTTCTTGAGCCGGGCCAGTCGCGCGTCGGTCACCGCGGTCGCGGTCGCTGTGCGGGGGCCGGGGTCGAAGAGGGAGAGCTCGCCGACCATGTCGGACGGACCCATGATCGACACCAGGTTCTGTCGACCGTCCGCCGCCCGCCGGCCAAGCTTGATCTTGCCGGACAGCACGATGTACAGGCTGTCACCGGCCTCGCCTTCGTTGAACAGGACGTCGCCCTTGCGGACCTCGACCGTGTCCATCTCCTTGGCGAGCGCCTCGGCGGCCTCCGGGTCAACGCCCTGGAAGATCCCGCTCCGCGCCAGCACCTCATCCATGCCGCACCTCCGAACACGCGCAACGCCTGCGCTCGATCAGTCTAGGCGCACGCGGGCGAGAATCGGGCGGGCACCCCTTGATCCAGATGCCGCAGGGTAACCGTTCCGACCGTGACGGCCAGTATTTTCCGTCGCCGACTGTGGTCGCCGACCGGCCATTCGTCGGTTCGTCCGCGATGCCACCCGAAGGTATCGTCGCCATCGATGAATTCCCACCCCGCACACCACCGACCGGGCCTTTTCGGGCGCCCTGTCCTAACTGTCACTCTTGTCCTGGCGGCCCTGGCCGCCATCGGTGCCGGAAGTGTCGCATTCGCGAACCGGGACAGCGTGCCGTCGGCTCGGTCGTCCGGGCCGATCCCGCCGGTTCCTCGCCCTCGTCCGCCGCGTCGCGCCCGTCGTCCTCGTCCGCCCCGGCCGAGCGGCCGGCCGCTGGTGAGGGGACCATCACACTCTCCGCGACCGGCGACATCATGATGAGCAACGCGTCCGGCCGGCTGCCGCCCGCCGACGGCGTGGGACGAGGTCAAGGGAGTCAAGGTCGCGGTGGTGGGCTTCTCCTCTTACGGGCGTCCTGAAGTACGGCGGGATCCTGCACGTCACGCTCGGCCGCGGACGGGGCGATCACCCCGTCCGCGTGAGGATTACCTGTCGTAGGGGCGACGTACTCTGTATCGGTGACTTCGGTGGTGCGGTCGGTCAAGCGGTTCGTGGCGGAGACGCCCATCGGGCGCAAGCGGCGTGCCCGCAAAATGGCCCGGGTCCTGGCCGACACGCATCCCGACGCGCATTGCGAGCTCGACTTCACCACCCCGCTCGAGCTCGCGGTGGCCACGATCCTCTCCGCCCAGACCACCGACGTCCGGGTCAACCTGGTCACCCCTGAGCTGTTCAAACGGTTCCAGACCGCGGCCGACTACGCGGCGGGCGACCGGGCCGAGCTCGAGGCGCTGCTGAGGCCCACCGGCTTCTTCCGGGCCAAGACCGATTCACTGATCAAGCTCGGCCAGGCGCTGATCGAGCGGCACGACGGGGTGCTGCCCCACACGCTCGACGAGTTGGTGGCCCTGCCCGGCATCGGCCGCAAGACGGCGAACGTGATTCTTGGCAACGCGTTCGGCGTCCCCGGCATCACCGTCGACACCCACTTCCGCCGCCTCGTCAACCGTTTCGGCTGGGTGGCCGAGGACGACCCGGTCAAGATCGAGTTCCTGGTCGACGACCTGATCGAGAAGCGCGACTGGACGATGCTGTCGCACCGGGTGATCTTCCACGGGCGGCGGGTGTGCCACGCGCGCAAGCCGGCTTGCGGGGCATGCACGCTCGCGGCCATGTGCCCCTCCTACGGCACCGGGCCGACCGAGGCAGCCGTCGCGGCGAAGCTGCTGAAGGGGCCACGCGCCCGCGAACTGGCGATCGCCGCGGGGGTCGACCCGTCGCTGGTGTCGGCCGCCGCAGTCGCCGATCCGGAGGTGCCGTGAGATTTCCGCGGCCCCGCGGCGCTGACGCCCGATTCAGCCTCGTGCGTCTTCGCCTTGTCTCGCACCGCCTTTTCGGGGGCTACGCGGGTCGCCCGCCTCCGACATCCGTTCTGGCTGCTCCGCTTGTCCTGCTGCTCGCGGCCGTGACCGCGGCCTGTGGCGCCGACGAGCCCGCGGTCGCCTCGCCGTTCGCGGGCTGCTCCCCGCTGACGGCGGCGCCTCCCTCGGCCACGCCCGTTTCCGGAGCCGCGACCGCGACCGACCTGCCCGACCTGGAGCTGCCCTGCTTCACCGGCGACGACCCGATCGCGCTGCGCGAGCTGCGCGGCCCCGCGGTGATCAACATCTGGGCCTCCTGGTGCCAGCCGTGCCGGACGGAGCTGCCGGTCATGCAGGACCTCGCCGACAACGCGGGCGGGCGGCTCACCGTGCTCGGCGTCGACTCGGGCGACCAGCGTGACAAGGGCGCCGACTTCGCGGGCGGCAAAGGCGTGCGCATGCCGACCCTGTTCGACGAGGGCGGCAAGCTGCTGAACGGGCTGGGCCGCGTCAACCTGCCGGTCACCGTCTTTCTCGACTCGGCCGGGCGCTCCTATGTACACCCCTTGCCGCTGGACGCTCGTGGCCTTGCCGAGCAGGTTCGCAACCGTGCCGGCGTGACGGTGACGCCGTGAGCCGCGGCCGGGTGCTGGCCCACCCCGCCGGCCTGCCGGCGTGGTTCGAGCCACTGCTGACCCGGGCCGGGAGCAGCCGCACCGAAGACTTCACCCCGCTGCGGCCACCGGCCCGGGGCGGGCGGTCCAGCGCCGTCCTCGTGCTGCTCGGGGAGGACGACCCCGGTGCGGGTCCCGACCTGCTGGTGCTGCAGCGGGCCGCGACCATGCGCAACCACGCCGGGCAGCCCGCCTTCCCGGGCGGCGGCACCGATCCCGAGGACGCCGACGCCGTGGCCACCGCGCTGCGCGAGGCGAACGAGGAGGTCGGCCTCGACCCGTCCAGCGCCGAGGCGGTGGCACTGCTGCCCGACCTCTACATCCCGGTCAGCTCGTTCGTGGTCACCCCCGTACTGGCCTGGTGGCGGCGGCCCCACCCGGTGCGCCCGTGCCAGCCGGCCGAGGTCGCTCACGTGGCGAGGTTGCCGATCAGTGAACTCGTGGACCCCCGGAACCGTATCCGGGTACGGCATCCCAGCGGTTGGGTCGGTCCGGCCTTCCAGCTTCGCGGGATGCTCGTCTGGGGCTTCACGGCAGGAGTGATCTCGACATTGCTCGACATGGGTGGCTGGGCACAGCCGTGGGAGCCGGGCGCCCTGGTGGAGCTGCCGGAGGCCAGCGTCCCGGTACCGGCCACGAGAGGCGGCGCCCCCGACGAGGTGCTGCCGTGACCCGGCACTGGCCCGCGACTTCTACTGTGGGTGAGTGTTCGTGGTCGATGGCATCCTGATCCTGCTCATGCTGGTCTTCGCGATCAGCGGATACCGCCAGGGCTTTGTCATCGGCGCGCTCTCGTTCGGCGGCTTCTTCAGCGGGGTGCTGATCGGCCTGCAGGTCGGCCCGCTGATCGCCGACCGCTTCACCGACCCGACCGCCCGGCTCGTCGTCTCGCTGGTCACCATCTTCGCGGTCGCCGTGCTCGGCCAGACCCTGGCCGGCTGGCTCGGCACCCACCTGCGGCGGGCTATCCACAGTCGCCCGTTGCAACGCGCTGACGACGCCGGTGGCGCGGCCGTCTCGCTGGTCGCGGTGCTGCTGGTGGCCTCACTGATCGCGGTGCCGCTAGGCTCGACGCCGTTCCCCGGCCTCAACAGCGCGGTGCGCAACAGCGTCATCCTCAACGGCATCAACAGTGTGATGCCCGAGCAGGCGCAGGCGCTCTCCGCCTCGCTGCGC
>DASRYP010000464.1:0-3483 GCA_035687165.1 Actinoplanes sp.
CGACCGGCACGGCCGAGATCGCCCGGCACCAGCTGTCCACCCCGGGTAACCCGCGCATCCTCGACGAGCATTACCCGCACCACCCAGGCGGGAATCACCCCCGCCCACCGCGGCCGCGAGCCCGCAGCAAAGCCGAGGCCGACTTCCTGGCCATCGGCGACGGCGCTTATGCGTGGCTGGTCGAGGCCGCCGCGACCGGCGCCAGCCGGGTCCGGGCGAAGATGGCCCGCGCGGTCGAGTTCGCCACCATCCTCGACCCGGGCCGCGTCGATCAGGCCCTCGGCCTGGCCGCGGCGGCCGGCCGGTTCGACGACACGGATCTCGGCGCGATCCTCGACCACCTCGCCACCCGCGGCGAACCCGGTGACCTGGTGGTCGCCGACGAAACCCACTCCGCACAGCCCGGCACCGCCTCCTGGGAAAGGTTCGGCCGATGACCCCCACACCCCCCACCCCGGCGCCCACCACCGCTGCACAGTCCACCCCGGCGTCCGCCGATCCGGCGGTGGTCCTCGACCTTGACGAGGCCGCCGACCTGGTCGCTCTGCTCGATGTGATCGAGGACTGGCTGCTGCACGCCGACGACGACGCCCAAGCCGACCTGGCCGGCTTCCTCGACGGCTCCGGCCACGGCCACCTCGCCGCGGCCGGCCTGATCACCACCGTCGGACACGCCTCGCTCGCCCTGCACCGCCGGCTCAGAAAGGCCAACCCGTGACCCGAGCAGCCCCCGCCTCGACCCGAACAGCGCCGGCCTCGACCCGAACAGCGCCGGCCCTGCCCGACGACCTCGACCGGCTGTTGCGCCGGATGCGGCTGCCCTACCTCCGCGCCGCCGCGCCCGACGTCATCGCCACCGCCAAGGCGCAACGCTGGGACCCCGCCGAGATCCTGCGAGTGCTCATCACCGAGGAGGTCATCGGCCGGGACGCCGCGACCCGAACGATGCGCCGCAAGACCGCGAACTTCCCGACCGGCAAAACCCTGGCCACCTGGCGGCCCGACGAGTCGTCGATCCCCGCCGCCACTCAACAAGGGTTGTCCACCCTGGAATGGATCGGCCGGGCCGAGAACCTGGCCGTGTCCGGCCCGTCGGGCACCGGCAAGAGTCACTTCGTCGAAGCCCTCGCTCAGAAAGCGATCGAGGCCGATCTGCGCGTCGCGTGGTTCACCCTGGAAACGTTGACCGCGACGATCGGCCGGGCCAAGGCCGACGGCTCGACCGCCCGGACCATTACCCGGATCTGCCGCAGCGATTTGATCGTGGTCGACGATATTGGGATGTTGCCCGCCGGTCAGGACGCCGCCGAAGCGTTCTACCGGGTTGTCGATGCCGCATATGAGAGACGCTCGATCGCCGTGACCAGCAATATTCACCCGTCCGGCTTCGACGGCATCATGCCAAAGACCCTCGCGACCGCGACGGTCGACCGGCTGCTGCACCACGCCCACCTGATCACCACCGAAGGCGACTCCCACCGGCTGCAACAAGCCCTCGCCGGCAAGGGGGTGAAAACCTTGACCTAGCCCAACCCGGAGATCACCTGACCACCAGCATGGAATTCTGCTGTCCGCCCACAAGGAAGATCAAAGGCCATGGGACAGGACTTCGTCCTGACCTTGACACGTAGATAGGACTGCCAGATCCGGTCGACCAGTGCGGCGTCCAGGTCGGTCGTCGAGCACCACAGCCAGACCGGTTTCGGATCGCGGTCACCGGGTAGCCGGTCCACCCTCAACCGGATCAGGGTGCCTTGCACGATCGGTAGTCGTCCCTGGTGGGTGGCCCAGCCGCCGCGGCGTTGCAGCTGCTGGTGGGTGTAGTCCCAGGCGTCGGCGAACGCGGTGCCGTACCCACGACAGCCGGCCGGATGACGTTGCCTGGGTGTTCCTGTCAGCGGCGCCGGTTCAACTTGCTGACAAGTACCCAGGGCTCGACTCGGGCGACCGGTGGCAGGTAGTCACCTTCGCCGCATTCCTCAACGAGTGATTTCGCTGGGGTTTTCTGGCCCCACTACTCCAGGGTTTTCTGGCCCCAGGCTGGTTTTGTTCAGGCTGGTTTCGTGAGGGCTGGGCGCGCATGGTGGTCGATGCATCGAGGGGCGCGATTCGGTTCTCTGGGTTCTTTTGGCCCCGGTTGAGTCGGGCGCGGTTGCGCAGGCGAGGCGATGCTCGTGGCTAGCATTGGCGCCGAGCGGGTCCGCGCGGGCTTCTTCCCGACAGTTGGAGCCTGGGCGGGCCCGGTCTCTGATCAGGCAAGCATGCCGATGACCGGTCGAGTCCGGACAGGCGGACGGCCGGTGGCAGAGCGAAGCGGTGCGGCGTCAGTGGCGCTGTTGCTGCAGGCGTAGGCGGGCGAGGCCGAGCATGTCGATCAGCCAGCAGGGTCCGCCGTTGATGTCATGGGCGCGCAGGAGTGCGTCGAGCTCGCCGTGGGTCGCCGGGCTGGTGCCGGCGAAGAAGTCCTCGCAGATCATGAGCAGCAGTTCCAGCAGTTGCTCGTTGCTGGTCTGGCTGGCGGTCATGAGTCCTCGCAGGCAGGCGCGGGCCGGATGAGCCGGCGCCGGGCGCGGGTGGGGGCGCGGGTTCAGCGTTTGCGGTTCAGGGTGGAGGCGCGTAGCCGGTAGGAGTCGGTGCCGGTCTCGATGATGTGTGCGTTGAAGGTGAGCCGGTCCACGATGGCGCTGAGCAGCCGCGGGTCGGTGAAGGTGCTGCTCCACTCGGAGAACGGGGCGTTGGCCGCGATCGCGATCGCGCGGCGTTCCTCACGGTCGGTGAAGACCTGGAAGAGCAGTTTCGCGCCGGCTTTGTCCAGGTCGAGGTAGCCGAATTCGTCCAGGCAGAGCAGATCGACACGGCCGTAGCGGGCGATGACTTTGTTGAGTTGCCGGTCGTCGGCGGCTTCGGCGAGTTCGTTGACCAGGTTCGCGGTGGTGGTGTAGCGGACTTTCAGGCCGGCTTCGGCGACGGCGGTGCCGATCCCGATGAGCAGGTGGCTTTTGCCGGTGCCGGAGTCACCGATGAGGCAGAGAGGCTGCCCGGCGCGGACCCAGGCGGGGTCGGTGAGGGTGTTGACGACCTCGGGTGTGACGTTCGGGTTCGCGGTGAAGTCGAAGTCCTCGATGCGTTTCGGGCGCGGGAACGCGGCGTCACGCACGAGTCGTTGCCGGCGTCGTTCGTCGCGGTGGGCGCATTCGGCCTGGAACAGCCCGGCGAGGAATTCCTTGTAGCTGGCGTGCTCACGCATCGCCTGGTCGGCATGTTCGTCGAACATGTCACGGATCGTGGGCAGGTGCAGTAGCCGGCACGCCTCGTCGATCGCGGCGTCGACGGGGTCGTGGCCCGGCGCGGTCGCCCGCGGCCGCGGCGGACGTGCCGCGCCGCGTGGTGGTGCGGACGGCGCCGGCTCGGTGACGGCGACGGCTGCGGCGGGTGTCATGCGGTGTCCTTCGATCGGCGAGACAGGAGTTGGTCGTAGATCGC
>DASRYP010000465.1:0-15218 GCA_035687165.1 Actinoplanes sp.
GAAGGCGGGCCGCCCGCAAACCCAGCTACCCAGCCGCAGATAGCCCTTGAGCAGTGCGGGCGGCTGCGTCGCGGGGTCGCCGACCAGGTTCGTCCCGGCCAGCCAGTCACGCCGCGGGGTGACCCGCAGAGCCGGCGGAGCGAGGTGTTTGGCCTGCACGCGCGCCCAGACGCCGGCCGCGAGCGCGCCGCCGTCGTCGAGCGGCACCGAGGCACAGCCGGCCAGCCAGCGCAGGTTGTTCAGGTGCAGGTAGCGCGCGATGCCGGCCCACATCAGGTTGATCACCGAGCCGGTGCGGTGGTCCGGGTGCACGCACGAGCGCCCGGTCTCGACGAGCTGGTCACGCAGGGGGTGCAGCGCACTCAGATCGAACTCGCCGTCGCCGTAGCGGCGGCCGGCCCGTTCGGCGGCCTTGGGCGGGAGCATCCGGTAGGTGCCGACCACCGCGCCGGTCGCGTCGTCGCGCACGATCAGGTGATCACAGAAGTCGTCGAACTCGTCGAGGTCGCGTCCGTCGTCGGTGGCGCCGGTCAGGGTGGCGCCGAGCTCGGCGGCGAAGACGTCGTGGCGCAGCCGCTGTGCGGCGGCCACCTGGGCCTGGTCCTCGGCGAGGAGCAGAGTGTAGCCGCTGGTCCCGGTGGGGGCGGCGGCAGTCATGAGAACGGCCATGTGAACTATTTAAACGTGACAACTGCCGATGGAATGTCGCGTCAGCAGGCGTTCCATGTCCGCAAAATGAACGCCTCGTGCGAGTGTTCGACACAAGGGGTTTTCGGCACACTTCGACGGGTCGGCGGGTCCGGAAACGGCCCGGGCCACCTGGCCGGCCGCGAACGGGTAAGTTGACCTGTCTCACCTGCGGGAAGGGAGCAGCGTCGATGAGCGCGCCCGGCACCGACGAGATCGTCGTCGAACACCTCACCAAGCAGTACAAACGCCTGCGAGCCGTGGACGACCTCTCCTTCCGGGTGCGGTCCGGCCGGGTCACCGGCTTCCTCGGCCCCAACGGCGCGGGCAAGACCACCACGTTGCGCATGCTGCTCGGCCTGGTCACGCCGACGGCCGGCGTCGCGACCTTCGGCGACAAGAAATACATCGACCTGCCCGACCCCGTACGAGAGGTCGGCGCGGTACTCGAGGCTTCCAGCGCGAACCGTGGGCGTACGGGTCGCAACCACCTGCGGATGATCTGCCGCGCGGCCGGCTTGCCCGACACCCGGGCCGACGAGGTGCTCGAGATCGTCGGACTCACCCCGGCCGCCAACCGCAAGTTCAAGGGCTACTCGCTGGGCATGAAGCAGCGGCTCGGCATCGGCGCCGCCCTCCTCGGCGACCCCCGGGTGCTGATCCTCGACGAGCCGGCCAACGGCCTCGACCCCGAGGGCATTCGGTGGATGCGCGACCTGCTCAAGGCACTCGCCACTGAAGGACGGACGGTCCTGGTCTCCAGCCACCTGCTGGGCGAGATGCAGCTGCTGGCCGACGACGTGGTGATCGTGGCGGCCGGCAAGTTGATCCGGCAGGGCCCCGTCGACCAGGTCCTCGGCGACGGCAGCGGCAGCGTCCAGGTGCGGGTGCGCACCCCGCAGGCCGAGCTGCTGACGACGGCGCTCGCCGAGATCGCCGCGACTGTGACCCCGACGACCGACGGTGCCCTGCTGGTGCACGGTGCCGAGGCGGCCGCGGTCGGGCACGCCGCCTTCACCGCCGGGGTCGAGCTGCACGAGCTGGCCGTCGAACGCGGCGATCTCGAACAGGTGTTCCTGCAACTCACGGCCGGAAAGGCGGGCATCCGATGAGGCTCGTCAACGCCGAGCTCTTCAAGATCCGCACCACCTCGATCTGGTGGATCATGGGGATCATCCTGGTTCCGTTGTACGCCGTGAGCGTGCTGTCCAACTGGGGTCAGTTCGCCAGTTCCGGGCCCGGCGGCGACGGAACCGACCTCCAGACGGAGCAGTTCGAGGCCGCCCTC
Organism: Actinoplanes sp.; assembly: GCA_035687165.1. Taxonomy (GTDB): domain Bacteria; phylum Actinomycetota; class Actinomycetes; order Mycobacteriales; family Micromonosporaceae; genus Actinoplanes. The sequence goes on from DASRYP010000465.1 coordinate 1,976, forward strand.
CAGCCGATCAACGTGGCGACCAGCCTCTACACGAGCGGACAGTACTTCGGCATCCTGATCGTGCTGTTGTTCTCGGCAATCATCGTGACCAGCGAGTTCTTCCACCTCACGGCGACCGCCACGTTCCTGACGACCCCGCGCCGCGAGGCCGTCATCGTCGCCAAGTACGGCGCGGCGATCGTCGTCGCCCTGATCATCTGGCTCTTCACCACGGTGGTCAACCTGATCGTGGTACCGCCGATCCTGCACAACCTCGACCTGCCGTCCCAGCTCGGCGAGCCGGCTGTGTGGCGAGCGATCGGGCTGAACGCGCTCGCCTTCGTGCTCTGGGCGATCCTCGGCGTCGGCGCGGGGGTGCTGATCCGCAGCCAGATCGCGGCGACGCTGATCCTGGCGATCGCCTACGTCGGCGGGACGGCGATCGTCGGTGTGCTCTTCTTCCTCCTCACCACCTACGTCGCCGAGTGGACCAACAACCTGCAGGTGCTGGTCCCGACGAGCGCGTCCCAGCTGATGATCTCGGGAACGGATCTGCCCGGCTCCCCGCCGCGCTGTGTCGGCGCTGTCGTGCTGATCGGATACGCGGCGATCACCGGCTTCCTCGGCACGTGGATCACCAAGCGCCGAGACATCAGCTGAAGCGTCCGGCCGACCGCCCCGCCCGCCACTCAAGATCAGACCGACGACGGACCTCCGGTGTGACGAGAGCCGGTTCGGACCCACGGCGTAGCCTGGAGGCCGTTCCTTCCCGTCCCATGTGACGCCGACGAATTGGTGAAAGAGGCGAACACGGAAGTGTCGACCCAGCAGACTTCGCACGAGAACCCACTTGCGGATTTCGGTCCGAACGAGTGGATCGTCGACGAGATGTACCAGCGCTATCTGGCCGATCCCACCAGCGTCGACCCGGCCTGGCACGACTTCTTCGCCGACTACAAGCCCGCGATGGCCACGGGCTCGATCGTGACGCCCGACGAGGCGACTGCCGCCAACGCGACCGCTTCCGCGGCGCGAGCCGGCACCGACGCCCCGGCGGCGGCCACGGTCGCGCCGGTCAAGCCGACTGTTCCCGCCACCGAGTCTGCCACCAAGCCCGCGCCGGCCCCCGCCAAGCCGGCGTCGGCCGCCAAGCCCGCCGCCACACCGAACGGGAAGGCCCCCGAGGGCGCCAAGGTCACGACGCTGCGCGGGGTCGCCGCCAAGATCGTCCAGAACATGGACGCCTCGCTGGAGGTGCCGACCGCTACCTCGGTGCGCGCCGTCCCGGCCAAGCTCATGGTCGACAACCGCATCGTGATCAACAACCACCTCGCCCGCGGCCGCGGCGGGAAGGTCAGCTTCACCCACCTGATCGGCTGGGCGCTGGTCCGCGCGGTCGTCGAGCACCCCGAGATGAACAACTCGTTCGCCGAGATCGACGGCAAGCCGGCGCTGGTCCAGCCCGAGCACGTCAACCTCGGCATCGCCATCGACCTCGCCAAGAAGGACGGCTCCCGCGCGCTGGTGGTCCCGTCCATCAAGAACTGCGAGCGGATGGACTTCCGCAAGTTCTGGCAGGCCTACGAGGACGTCGTCCGCCGCGCCCGCCGCAACGAGCTGACGATGGACGACTACTCGGGCACCACGATCTCGCTCACCAACCCGGGCGGCATCGGCACGGTTCACTCCATCCCGCGCCTGATGACCGGCCAGAGCGCGATCATCGGCGTCGGCGCGATGGAATACCCGGCGCCCTACTCCGGCATGAGCGACGAGACGCTGACCGAGCACGGCGTCAGCAAGATCACCACGCTGACCAGCACCTATGACCACCGGGTCATCCAGGGCGCGCAGTCCGGCGAGTTCCTCAAGGTGATCCACGAGTTGCTGCTCGGCGAGCGCGGCTTCTACGACGACATCTTCACCTCGCTGCGCATTCCGTACGAGCCGATCCGGTGGATGCGCGACGTCGCCCGCACCAGCGACGGCCAGATCGACAAGGCCGCCCGGGTCATCGAGCTGATCCACGCCTACCGCGTGCGCGGTCACCTGATGGCCGACACCGACCCGCTCGAGTTCGAGATCCGGCGCCACCCCGACCTCGACATCCTGCAGCACGGCCTCACCCTGTGGGACCTCGACCGCTCGTTCCCGGTCGGCGGCTTCGGCGGGAAGCAGCGGATGAAGCTGCGCGACGTGCTCGGCGTGCTGCGCGACACCTACTGCCGCCGGGTCGGCATCGAGTACATGCACATCCAGGGTCCCGAGGAGCGGCGCTGGATCCAGGACCGCATCGAGATCAAATACACGAAACCCGACTCGGAAGAGCAGAAGCACATCCTCAACCGGCTGAACGCGGCCGAGGCCTTCGAGACCTTCCTGCAGACCAAGTTCGTCGGCCAGAAACGGTTCTCGCTGGAAGGCGGCGAATCGCTGATCCCGCTGCTGGACGCCGTTCTCGAGTCGTCGGCCGAGGCCGGGCTCGACGAGATGGTGATCGGCATGGCCCACCGCGGCCGGCTCAACGTGCTGGCCAACATCGTCGCGAAGCCGTACGAGAAGATCTTCAACGAGTTCGAGGGTCAGATGGACCCGAAGTCGGCGCACGGCTCCGGAGACGTCAAATACCACCTGGGTCAGACCGGGAAATACACGACGCCGGACGGCGAGCACGCGATCACGGTCAGCGTGGTGGCCAACCCGTCGCACCTCGAAGCCGTCGACCCGGTCCTCGAAGGCATCGTCCGGGCCAAGCAGGACCGCCTCGACCTGGGCCTGCACGGCTACACCGTGCTCCCGCTGCTGGTGCACGGCGACGCCGCGTTCGCCGGCCAGGGCGTGGTCGCCGAGACGCTCAACCTCTCCCAACTGCGCGGTTACCGCACCGGCGGCACGGTCCACGTCGTGGTCAACAACCAGGTCGGCTTCACCACCGCCCCGGAGTACAGCCGCTCGTCGATGTACTCGACCGACGTGGCCCGGATGATCCAGGCCCCGATCTTCCACGTGAACGGCGACGACCCCGAGGCGGTCGTACGGGTCGCGAAGCTCGCCTTCGAGTACCGCCAGGCGTTCAACAAGGACGTCGTGATCGACCTGGTCTGCTACCGCCGCCGCGGGCACAACGAGGGCGACGACCCCTCGATGACCAACCCCCGGATGTACCAGATCATCGACACCAAGCGCTCGGTCCGCAAGCTCTACACCGAGGAGCTGATCGGCCGCGGCGACATCACCGTGGACGACGCCCAGGAGCAGCTGCGCGACTACCAGTCCCAGCTCGAGCAGGTCTTCAAGGCCACTCGGGACGCGGCCGGCACGCCGCCGCGGCCTCGGGTGATCGCCGAGGAGCCCGACCCGCAGGTGGAGACCGCGGTCGCCGCGTCCGTGGTGGCCTCGGTGGGCCAGGCCCACCTCGACCTGCCCGAGGGCTTCACCCCGCACAAGCGGGTTCAGCAGCTTCTCGAGCGCCGCGCCAAGATGTCGACCGAGGGTGGTATCGACTGGGCGTTCGGCGAGCTCGTCGCGTTCGGTTCGCTGCTTTCTCAGGGCGTTACGGTCCGGCTCGCCGGCCAGGACTCGCGCCGGGGCACGTTCGTCTCCCGACACGCCTCGCTCGTCGACTCGAACACCGGCAAGGACTTCCTGCCGTTGACCACCCTGGCCAGTGGCAACGCCCGGTTCTTCGTGCACGACTCGCTGCTGAGCGAGTACGCGGCGATGGGCTTCGAGTACGGCTACTCGGTGGAGAACACGGAGGCGCTGGTCCTCTGGGAGGCGCAGTTCGGCGACTTCGTCAACGGCTCCCAGACGATCGTGGACGAGTTCATCTCCTCCGGCGAGGTGAAGTGGGGTCAGCAGTCGTCGCTGGTGCTGCTGCTCCCGCACGGCCAGGAGGGCCAGGGCCCTGACCACTCGTCCGGCCGTCCCGAGCGGTTCCTGCAGCTCTGCGCCCAGGACAACATGCGGGTGGCCAACCCGACGACCCCGGCGAACTACTTCCACCTGCTGCGCCGCCAGGCCCTGTCGACCAAGCGCAAGCCGCTGGTGGTCTTCTCGCCGAAGTCGCTGCTGCGCCACAAGCTGGCCGTCTCCTCGGTCGCCGATTTCACCGAGGGCACGTTCCAGCCGGTGATCGCCGACGCCGGGATCAACGGCTCGCCACTCGACGCGAACGCGGTCAAGCGGGTGCTGCTCTGCTCCGGCAAGGTCTACTACGACCTGTTCCAGGCCCGGGCCGAGCGCGGCAGCACCGACACCGCGATCATCCGGATGGAGCAGATCTACCCGCTGCCGGTGAGTGAGCTCAAGGCGATCCTGGCGCAGTTCCCGAACGCCGAGGACTTCGTCTGGGTGCAGGAGGAGCCGGCCAACCAGGGCGCCTGGTCGTTCGTCGCGCTCAACCTGCTCGAACACCTCGAGGGCGTCCGGCTGCGGCGGATCTCCCGCCCGGCGGCGGCGGCTCCCGCGGTGGGCTCGGCCAAGATGCACGAGGCCGAGCAGAACGCGCTGATCGAAGCCGCTCTGCCACGAACCTAGGTCTACTGACCGAGGGGGCGCTCCGCTTCGGCGGGGCGCCCCCTTTTACTATCCGGTCATGTACTTCACCGATCGTGGCATCGAGGAACTCGTCGAACGGCGTGGCGAGGAATCCGTGACGCTGGAGTGGCTGGGCGACCAGTTGCGCCGGTTCGTCGACCTCAACCCCGAGTTCGAGACTCCGATCGAACGCCTCGCGACGTTCCTCGCCCGGGGCGACGACGAGGATGAGGAGTAGGGGCGCTGAAGTCATCCACAGTTAGGACTTTCGGCCCGGCGGCGGCCAGCGGCGACCGGTAGGTTGTGGTCGTGGCACGAAGTGTTTATGTGGCCGGCCTCGGCCCGGGTGTCGGCAAGGGAACGGTCGCGCTCGGCCTGGTCGAGCTGCTCTCCCGTCAGGTCGCGCGGATCGGGGTGTTCCGCCCGCTGGTCACCGGCCCCGGCGACGACCCGCTGCTCACGCTGCTGACCAAGCGTTATCCCGTGGTCGCGCCCTACGCCGACTCCTACGGTCTGACCACCGCCGAGGCGAGCGCGCTGGTCGCCGACGGCAAGTGGGAAGAGCTGATCGCACGCATCGTCGAGCGCTACCGCGAGGTCGAGCGGCTCGCCGGCTCGGTGGTGGTGATCGGCAGCGACTTCACCGCGAACGCCACCGGGGAACGCGACAAGATCCCTCGTGAGCTGGGGTTCAACGCCCGCCTGGCGACCGAGTTCGGCAGCGTGGTGATCCCCGTGATCAGCGGCGAGGGTCGCGGCGGCGAGTCGCTGGCCGCCGCGGCGCGCAGTGCGTACCACTCGCTCGTCGACCTCGACGCCACCGTCGTCGCGGTGATCGCCAACCGGGTCGCCGAGGGCGTGGGCCAGCTTCCCGATGCCGGCCTCCCGGTACCGATGTGGTCGATCCCCGAGGTCGCCGCGATCGCCGCTCCTACCGTGGCCGAGGTGGCCGAGGCGCTCGACGCGACCGTCGTCTCGGGCGGCGAGGGTGCCCTCGACCGCGACGTGCTCGACTACGTGGTCGGTGCCGCCCACGTGCCCACCGTGCTCGAGCATCTGACCGACGGTGCTCTCATGATCACCCCAGGCGACCGGGCCGACCTGCTGCTCGCCGCCAGTGCGGCGCACGCCGCGGGCAGCGTGACCCTGGCCGGCCTGGTGCTGACCCTCGGCGAGCCGGCCGACCCCCGCGTCGTCCAGGTCATCGAGCGGCTCAACACGGGCCTCGCCATGCTGGTCGTCGACACCGACAGCTACACGACGATCGCCGCCGCCTCGCACATCCAGGCCAGCCTCAGCACCGGCACACCCCGCAAGATCGACGCCGCGCTCGGCGCCTTCGAGGAAAACGTCGACACCACCGCGCTGACCCGCGTGCTCGACGTGGCCCGATCGAGCCGTGTCACGCCGCTGATGTTCGAGAACGACCTGATCGACCGCGCCCGCGCCGAGCGACGACATCTGGTGCTCCCCGAGGGCACCGACGAGCGCATCCTGCGGGCCACCGAGACCCTGCTGCGGCGCGGCGTCGCCGACCTCACGCTGCTGGGCGATCCGGCCGAGATCACCCGGCGGGCGCGGGAGCTGGGTGTCGACATCGGCGCGGCCCGGCTGGTCGACCCCGAGACCAGCGAGTGGCGCGACCGCTTTGCCGAGCGCTACGCCGAGCTGCGCAAACACCGGGCCGTGACGCTCGACCTGGCCTACGACGTGGTCCGCGACGTCAACTACTTCGGCACGATGATGGTGGCCGAGGGGCTCGCCGACGGCATGGTCTCCGGGGCCAACCACACGACGGCGGCCACCATCCGGCCCGCCTTCGAGATCATCAAGACGGTGCCCGGCGTGTCGGTCGCGTCCAGCGTGTTCTTCATGCTGTTGGCCGACCGGGTGCTGGTCTACGGCGACTGCGCGGTCAACCCCGACCCCGACGCGGCCCAGCTCGCCGACATCGCGCTTTCCTCGGCGGGCACGGCGGCAGCCTTCGGCATCGAGCCGCGGGTGGCGATGCTGTCCTATTCGACCGGCAGCTCCGGTGCCGGTGCTGACGTCGAAAAGGTCGCCGCGGCCACCGGCCTGGTCCGCGAACGCCGGCCCGACCTACCCGTCGAGGGCCCGATCCAGTACGACGCGGCCGTCGACCCCGCAGTCGCCGCGACGAAACTGCCCGAGAGCACGGTGGCCGGCAAGGCGACGGTCTTCGTCTTCCCCGACCTCAACACGGGCAACAACACCTACAAAGCGGTCCAACGGTCGGCCAACGCGGTCGCCGTCGGCCCGGTGATGCAGGGCCTGCGACGCCCCGTCAACGACCTGTCCCGCGGCGCCACGGTGAAAGACATCGTCAACACAGTGGCGATCACGGCAATTCAGGCGGCGGCACGATGACCCGGGTCCTGGTTCTCAACAGTGGCTCGTCCTCGGTGAAATACCGGCTTTTCGACGGCGCCCACACGGTGGCGAAAGGCCTGGTCGAACGCATCGGCGAGAGCGGCGGCGAGGTCGCCGACCACCGGGCCGCGCTGCAGGGCGTCATGGATGAGATCGACCTGTCCGGGCTGGCCGTGGTCGGTCACCGGGTGGTGCACGGCGGCGCCGACTTCACCGGCCCGACGCTGATCGACGACGAGGTGGTCGCGCGGATCGAGGCGCTCGTGCCGCTCGCCCCACTGCACAACCCAGCCGCGCTGACCGGCATCGAGGTGGCCCGCAAGCTACTACCCGACGTGCCGCAGGTCGCGGTTTTCGACACGGCGTTCCACGCCACGATCCCGCCCGAGGGCGTCACCTGGGCGATCGACCGTTCCCTGGCCGAGCGATGGCAGATCCGGCGGTACGGGTTCCACGGCACCTCACACGCCTACGTCTCCCGCCGCACGGCTGCGGTGCTGGGGCGTGACCCCGCCGAGACCAATGTGATCACCCTGCACCTGGGAAACGGCGCGAGCGCGTGCGCCGTGCAGGGCGGCCGCAGCGTCGCCACCTCGATGGGCATGTCCCCGTTGCCCGGGCTGGTGATGGGCACCCGCAGCGGCGACATCGATCCGACGGTGATCTTCCACCTGCACCGGGTGGCCGGCCTGCCGCTCGACGAGATCGAGGACTCGCTGACCCGCAACGGCGGCCTGCTCGGTCTGAGCGGCGCCAACGACCTGCGGACGGTGCTGGACCGCCGCGAGTCCGGCGATCCCGACGCGGCACTGGCGTTCGACGTCTACTGCCGTCGCATCCGCGAATATGTGGGCGCCTACCTGGCCGTGCTCGGCCGGGTCGACGCCATCACCTTCACCGCCGGGGTCGGCGAGAATTCGCCGTTGGTGCGAGAGGCCTCGCTGGCTGGTCTTGAGCCGATCGGCATCGAGGTCGACCCGGAACGCAACGACCGCCGCGACGAAGTCATCTCCCCGCCCGGCACCCGGATCCCCGTTTGTGTGATCCCCACCGATGAGGAGCTGGAGATCGCCGACCAGAGCCGGACGGCGCTCTCCCTGCCCCGGTGACGGGGCGATCAGCCAGGCGATCGCCCGGGTGACGGGTCGGCGACCAGCCAGGTGATCGCCCGGGTGGCGGGTCGGCGACGGCCAGGCGACTGCGCCGGTGACGGGTTCGACGATTAGGCGACCAGCCAGACGATGAGGGCGAGCAGGATCACCGCGACAGCGACGCCGCCGATGATCAGAGGGGTCTTCGACGGGGCGGCGGGCTCTTGAGGCGCGTCCTGAGAGAAGGCGCGGAACGCCTCGGTGTTGCCGGCCGGGTCGACGCTGTTGTCAGACATGCGGAAGACCTTAGCGAAGCTATGCACACGCAGCCGCCCCGGCATTATCCCCACCGCGTCTCCCACCAGGATAAACGTCTCCGGTTCGGCGCATTTCACCCCAACGTGCAGCGACTCACACCGTTGGACGACATCGCTTGGCTGCCGCACGACCAAGGCACAGACATCCTGGCTGCCGCACGACCGAGGCACAGAGATCGTCTGGCGTTCCTGGCGCTGCACGACCGAGGCACAGAATCGTCGTGCCACTGTTCGGCCGAGGCACAATGGGACGGGTGCATCGCCGTGCCGTCGTTCTCGCCCTGGTTGTCGCGGCCGCTCCGGCGGTCCTCGGCGCGTGCTCGACGAGCGATTCAACGCCTTCGGCGACGCCCTCCGGTCGGCTGCCCACTACCATCCCGGCCTCGCCGAGCATCCCGGCCTCGCCGAGCATCTCAGCTTCGCCGAGCGTCGGCGGCGGGGCCGGGGCGCCAGCGACCACCTCGCCGTTGTCTCCGTCGACCGCTCCGGGGCGCGCGTTCGAGGTGGGGACGCGGACGTTCGCGTTTCGGCGAGGGGCCGACCGTCCACTGCCCACCACGGTCTGGATTCCCCAGGGCGACGGGCCGTTCCCCCTGATCCTTTTCAGTCACGGGTTGGGTGGGAAGCCGGCGGACTACCGGGCGCTGCTGACCGCCTGGGCGCGGGCCGGTTTCGTCGTCGCGGCGCCGGCCTATCCGCATACTTCCGCCTCGGCGGCCGAGTTCACCGTGCTCGACGTGCTCAACCAGCCCGCCGACGCCAGCTCCGTGGTCACGCAGACGACCGCGAAGCTGGGCCGTCTGGTCGACCAGAACCGGATCGCGGCGGCCGGGCACTCGGCGGGTGGCATCACGACGCTCGGGCTGTTCAGCGGCGGCCGCGACGAACGGCTGCGGGCCGGTGTCGTGCTGTCCGGGCGGCAGATCATCGCCCAGCCGTTCACCGGGGCCGAGGCGCCGCTCTTCTTCGTGCACGGGCGCAAGGACGCCACGGTCCCCTACGCCGACGGCAAGGCCGTCTTCGACGCCGTCGACTGGCCCAAGGCCCTGCTCAGCGTCACCGACGGCGGCCACGTCGCCACCGGCCGGGCCCTCGACGTGATCGCCACGACCACCACCGACTTCTGGCGTTGGAGCCTCTACGGCGACGAGACCGCCCGCGAACGGCTGAAGAAGGACGCCACCAACGGCGGCCTCGCCACCCTCACCGACCGCCTGTGAGCCGGACACCTGTGGGCGCCGCGATCAGTGCAGGAAGTCGATGGCCACCTTGCCGAAGATTTCGCCGGACTCGAGGCGCGTGAAGGCGTCGACGATCGCGCTGAAACCGTACGTCGAGTCGATCACCGGGCGTACGTCCTTCTCGACCAGGAACTCCAGCAGCTCGGCCAGCTCGGGACCGGTGCCCATCGTGCTGCCCAGCACGTCGAGCCGCATCGCGAAGAGCCGACGCAGATCGACCGTGGCCAGGTGACCACCGGTCGCCCCGCACACCACGATCCGGGCGCCGGGCGCGCTGCACTTCATCGAGTGCTCGAAGGTGGGGGCGCCGACCGACTCGATCACCACGTCGACGCGTTCGGGCAGACGGGCGCCGGGCTCCACGGCCGTCGCGCCCAGCGCGGCGATCCGTTCCCGCTTTCCGGCGTCGCGACTGGTGGCGTACACCCTCTTGCCCATCGCCACCGCGAGCACCACCGCCGCCGTCGCCACCCCACCGCCGGCTCCTTGCACCAGCACCGCGGCGGCCTCCTCGACACGGCCGCGCGTGGTCAGCATGTGGAAGGCGGTGAGCCAGGCCGTCGGCAGACAGGCTGCGTCCAGGAAGGACACCCCGGCCGGCTTCGGAACCAGGTTCTCCGGCGGCACCGCGACCCGCTCGGCCAGCGTGCCGGGGTGCCGTTCGGAGAGCAGTGAATACCCCCGCGGGTCGGCCTCGTCCGCGATCACCGGATAGACGACGACCTCGTTGCCGACCTGGTCGACGCCGGCCGCGTCGCAGCCGAGGATCATCGGCAGCCGGTCGGCGGCCAGGCCCACCCCGCGCAGCGACCAGATGTCGTGCTGGTTGAGTGAGCCGGCCCGCACCTCGACCGTCGTCCAGCCGTCGGGCGGGGTAGGTTCGGGCAGGTCAGCGACGCGCAGGGCGGCGCGGGGATTCGTCGGGTCGGCAGCTATGGCGTAGGCGGCGCGCATAGCTTCAGACCTTAGTGGCCGGTCATCTGGGCACGGTCCCGGCGCGCTGCTCCGGCGCGACCGGCGCGGCCCGGCGGGCCACCCCGTCAGCCTCGGCCGCGGCGGCCACCGCGGCGGCGACCGCGGGCGCGACCCGCGGGTCGAGCGGCGACGGCACGATCGCGTCGGCGCGCAGGTCGTCCGCGACCACCTCGGCGATCGCGTCGGCCGCGGCCACCTTCATCCGCTCGGTGATCGTGCTCGCCCGCACGTCGAGCGCCCCGCGGAAGATGCCGGGGAACGCGAGCACGTTGTTGATCTGGTTGGGGAAGTCGCTGCGGCCGGTCGCCACGATCGCCGCGTACTTGTGGGCGATCGCCGGGGCCACCTCGGGGGTCGGGTTGGCCATCGCGAAGATGATGCCGCCGGGGGCCATGCCCGCGACCGCGCTCTCCGCGATCAGCCCACCGGAGACGCCGATCAGCACGTCCGCGCCGATCAGGGCCTCGGCGATCCCGCCCGTACGCCCGGAGCGGTTGGTCGTCGCCGCCAGCTCGGCCTTGACCGGCGTAAGGTCGCCGCGCTCGGCGTGGATGATCCCCCGCGAGTCGCAGATGATGACGTTGGCGCCCTGGACACCGGCCGCGACGAGCATGTGGGTGATCGCCACGCCGGCCGCCCCCGCGCCGCTGATGACCACGCGCAGGTCGCCGAGGCGGCGGCCGAGCAGCTTGGCCGAGTTGCGCAGCGCGGCGAGCGTCACCACGGCGGTGCCGTGCTGGTCGTCGTGGAAGACCGGGATGTCGAGCTCCGCGTCGAGGCGACGCTCGATCTCGAAGCAGCGTGGGGCGCTGATGTCCTCGAGATTGATGCCGCCGAACGACGGTGCCATCGCCTTGACCGCGGTGATGATGCCCTCGACGTCCTGGGTGTCGAGGCAGATCGGGATCGAGTCGACGCCGCCGAACTGCTTGAAGAGGATCGCTTTGCCCTCCATGACCGGCATCGCGGCCTTGGGGCCGATGTTGCCCAGGCCCAGCACGGCCGAGCCGTCGGTGACCACGGCGACCGTGTTCGCCGTCCAGGTGTAGTCGGGATAGAGCGCCGGATCGGCGGCGATCGCCTCGCAGACCCGGGCGACGCCGGGCGTGTAGGCGAGCGAGAGGTGGTCGCGGCTGGACAGCGGGACGGTCGCCTTTATCTCCATCTTGCCGCGTTTATGCAGGTCGAAGACGGGGTCAGCGGCCAGGGCGGGGTCGAGCTCGAAGCTGAAGAATGACACGGGTGGCTCCTACCGGCGGGGCGACGTGGATCGACTGGGCACTCGTCGATCTTGGCAGCGAGTGGTGCGCCGGATCGGAGCGCGATGCGGGGATCACCCGTGGGTAGCAACCGCGAGGCGCGAGTGTGCGCCGACGGTGGACAGACATTAACGTAGCCGACCGAGCCGCGGGTAGTAGCGGATCAGCACGCGGCCGATGACATCCGCCACCCCGTACGCCCGGCTGTCGTCCTCGATCAGCGGGTTGTCGCCCTGTATCCACCACCCTCCGCCCTCGGGCCGCACCGCCCGCTTGACGACCAGCAAGCCGGGCCGGGTTCGGAACCGCGCGACCACCACATCGCCGGCGCGTACCCGGCCACCCCGCCGCACGATCAGGGCGTCGCCGGCACGCAGCGCGGGGACCATCGACGGCCCGTGTACGAGCACCGCGAACAGTGGTAACGGCATAAGTCCTCCGCGCGTTAGCGGCCAGGTGTGGGGGGTAGTGTCAACCACGGATCATCGCAAACTCGTATGGAGGAGTCCTGATGCGACTTCCGCGTTTCCTCACACCTAGCACCGTGGTCAGCGCCCACTGCGACCTGCCGTGCGGCATCTACGACCCGGCGCAGGCGCGGATCGAGGCCGAGTCGGTGAAGGCCATCGACGAGAAGTACCAGGCGAACACTGACCCCGAGTTCCGTACTCGCTGCATCATCATCAAGGAGCAGCGGGCCGACTTGGTCAAGCACCACCTGTGGGTGCTCTGGACCGACTACTTCAAGCCCCCGCACTTCGAGAAGTACCCGAACCTGAACACGCTCTTCAACGAGGCCACCAAGCTCGCGGGTGCCGCCGGCGTGAAGGGCTCGCTCGACCCGGGCGTGGCCGACCAGCTCCTCGGCAAGATCGAGGAGATCTCCAAGATCTTCTGGGAGACCAAGCAGGCCTGATTTTCGTTCGGCGACACGGCCGGTGTGCCCCTGGGCATGCCGGCCGTGTCCGCTGATGCGACTAGAGTTCTGCTGGCGTGGGGAGGGGCAATGGTGACTCAGGTGACGGACACACATCCGGATCAAGCGATGGGCGACGACGTCGTCCTGCTGACCGTGCCCGCCGACGGTGGCTACCTGGGCGTCCTCCGCACGGCGACGGCCGGTCTGGCCGCCCGGCTGCACTTCGCGCTCGACGAGATCGAGGATCTGCGGATCGCCGTCGACGAGGCCTGCGCGATGCTGCTCGCCATCGCGACCCGCGGCGCCGAGCTCGAGTGCCGGTTCACCGTGACCGAGGACGCGCTCGCCGTCGAGGTCACCGTGACGACGGTGCGCGGCGCCAAGCTGCCGGCCGAGTCGTCCTTCGCCTGGAAGGTGCTGACCGCGCTCACCAGTTCCGCCGCCGCCGAGGCGACGGGTCAGCGCGCGACGATCCGGCTCGTGACGAGGCGGACGGGGGCCTGACCGTCAGGCCAGCACGGTGGCTAGGTAA
>DASRYP010000466.1:0-2959 GCA_035687165.1 Actinoplanes sp.
GGCTGCCGGTTCTGCCAGGCCGGCATGATCACCCGTCCGGTGCGGGAACGGTCGATCACCACGGTGGGCCAGATGGTGCACGACGGGTTGGAGTTCTCCGGCTTCTCCGAGGTCGGCCTGCTGTCGCTGTCCAGCGCCGACCACTCGGAGATCGGCGACATGTGCTCAGGGCTGGCCCAGCAGTACGAGGGGACCAACGTCTCGCTCTCGCTGCCGTCGACCCGGGTGGACGCGTTCAACGTGACCCTGGCCCAGGAGCTCAGCCGCAACGGCCGGCGCACCGGCCTCACCTTCGCGCCCGAGGGCGGCTCGGAGCGGATCCGCAAGGTCATCAACAAGATGGTGACCGAGGAGGACCTGATCCGCACGGTCGTCACCGCGTACTCGAACGGCTGGCGGCAGGTGAAGCTGTACTTCATGTGCGGCCTGCCCACCGAGACCGACGAGGATGTCCTGCAGATCGGCCGCATGGCGCATCAGGTGATCCGGGCCGGTCGCGAGGCCGCCGGGACCAAGGACATCCGCTGCACGGTGTCGATCGGCGGGTTCGTGCCCAAGCCGCACACCCCGTTCCAGTGGGCGCCGATGGAGCGTCCCGAGGTCATCGACGCGCGACTCCGGATGCTCAAGCAGGAGATCAACAGCGACCGGTCGCTGGGCCGGGCCATCGGTTACCGCTATCACGACGGCGAGCCGTCGCTGATCGAGGGCCTGCTCTCGCGCGGTGACCGCCGGGTGGGTGCGGTCATCCGCCGCGCGTGGGAGAAGGGCGGCCGCTTCGACGGCTGGAGCGAGCACTTCTCGTACGCCCGGTGGGTCGAGGCCTGTGCCGAGGTTCTGCCCGGCTTCGGCGTCGACCTCGACTGGTTCACCACCCGCGAGCGCGAGCAGGCCGAGGTGCTCCCCTGGGACCACCTCGACTCGGGCCTCGACAAGGACTGGCTCTGGCAGGACTGGCAGGACTCCCTTACCGAGTACGAGCAGCCCGACTGCCGCTGGACCCCGTGCTTCGACTGCGGTGTCTGCCCGTCGATGGACACCGAGATCCAGATCGGCCCCACCGGCAAGAAGCTCCTGCCGCTGACGCCGGTGACCTCTCTTCGGGCCCCGGTCTGATCATGGCGAAGAATCAGCCCGTCGGCGGTCAGGCCCCGGTCGTCCAGCGGATCCGCATCCGTTACGCCAAGCGCGGGCCGCTGCGCTTCACCTCGCACCGCGACTTCGCCCGTGCGTTCGAGCGGGCGTTGCGGCGTGCCGCGGCCCCCATCGCCTTCTCCCAGGGCTTCACCCCCCACCCCAAGATCTCGTACGCGAGTGCGGCGCCCACCGGCGTCGGCAGCGAGGCGGAATACCTGGAGATCGGGCTGCAGGCCGAGGTCGACCCCGAGCAGCTCCGTCTGGCCCTCGACGCCGCGCTCTCGCCGGGGCTCGACGTCCTCGACGCGGTGGTGGCCGGTCCGGGCAGCCTGGCCGACCGGATCGACGTCTCGGTCTGGCGCCTGGAGCTGCCGTCGATCGATCCGGCCGAGGCCGAGGCGGCGGTCAAGGCGTTCACCGATCTCGACGAGGTGCTGGTCGAGCGCATGACCAAGCAGGGCAACCGCACGTTCGACGCCCGTCAGGCAGTGACGCGCATCGCTGTGACACAGCAGTCCGGCATACCTTCCGAGGCGGACGCCGCGCCGTGTGCGATAATCGACCTTGTCGTACGACAGGTGACACCCGCCGTGCGACCCGATGACGTCCTTTCCGGCCTGCGCGTAGCGGCGGGCCTGGAGCCGCCGGTGCCCCCACGGGTGACCCGGCTGGCCCAGGGCACGCTTACCGAGCAGGGGGAGATCGTCGATCCGTTGGACGCGGATCGCGAGCCGGCCCTTCCGGGTTAAGGACCTCTATCGGAGGGCGCGGGCTGCAGCCGGCGTCCGTTGACAGACTTCGGCAGCCTGCCGCTCACCCGGCGGGACCGAAAAACTTGCGGCGACCCTGCGTGGCAGCGCTCAAACGCGCCCGGGGTTGCCAGAACTGGAGAGCGCCCCATGCTCGATAACGAGCCCCAGAACAACTTGGGAGAACAGGGCGGTGAAGGGGCCGGAGCAGCCGCTCCGCCCGAGACCGCCGCAACCACGACCCCTGCGCGCCGCACGCGTGCACCTCGCCGTAAGGCAGCGGCACCCGCCGCCGCCGAGACATCGGCCATCGATCCGGCCGATTCCTCGGGCCCGTCCGACCCGAATGCCCACGTCCACGAGGCGCCGGCCGCGACCGACGCCGTCGAGGAGGCCCCGGCCAAGCCGGTCAAGGCAGCCCGCAGCCGTCGTAAAGCGGCGGCCCCGGCCGCCGCCCCGGCTGTGGCCGCCGAGGAGACCGAACCGGTCGCCGAGGAGGTCGAGCCGGTCGCCCCGGTGAAGGCCGTCCGCGCCCGTCGTAAGAAGGCCGCTCCCGCCGCCCCGGTCGCGGAGCCGGTCGTCGTCGAGACGCTCGCGGAGCCGGTCGTCGCCGAGGTGCCCACCGAACCGGTCGTGGCCCCGCCCGTTCAGGGCGAAGCCGTGATCGAGGATGAGGAGCCGATCGAGGAGGCCACGCCGATCATCGGGGTGATCCCGCTCGACGCCGACTTCGTGGAGGAGCAGCCCGCCCCGCGTCGTGGACGGCGTGCCGCGGCCCTCCCGCCCGCCGTGCTGTTCATGCCGCCGGAGGAGGCCGAAGCCACTCCGCCGGCTCCGGCCCGCCGGTCCCGCCGCGGCGCCGCCGCGGCAATCCCGCCCGTGCTCGCCGAGGTGCCCGAGACCCCCGTGGTCGCCGAGCCCGCGGCCGCGGTCGACGACCTGCCGGTCGCTGTCGAGGAGCCCGCCGAGGGCACCCGCCGCAGCCGGCGTCGCCGCCGAGGCGGGGCCGAGGAGCAGGCCGAGCCGGTTGTTGTCGAGGTGACCGCGCCGCCCGCCGACGAGTTGGTCGACGA
>DASRYP010000467.1:0-7947 GCA_035687165.1 Actinoplanes sp.
GTCGCCGCCGCGGCGATCAGCGCGACGCCCACCCGGGCCTACGTCGCGGTGGTGACCGGCTCGGCCGCCGGGCGGCGCTTGCGGGTCGCCGAGGCCCCGCTCGGGCAGCAGGCCGACCTCAAGGAGGTGGGCGACCTGACCGGTTCGCTGGGCACGCCGGTCTGGGCGCAGCTGCCCGTCGGTGACGAGCCCACCCGGGCGATCGGGCTGATCACGATGAACAACAGGCTCTACAGTTTCGGCGCGGCCGGCACGCGTGCCCGGCCGGTCGAGTGGCAGGGCGATCCGGGGCCGATCTCCGCGGTCTCGGTGGCACCCGACGGGCGCCGGGTGGCCGCGCTCAGTGGCGGCAAGCTCTACCTCTCGGTGTTGAACGTCGCCGGCGACGACATCACCTTGAGCGAGCCCGAACAGGTGCTGCCGCCCACGCTGAAGTCGGTGTCGGCGGTCGCCTGGAGCAGCGAGACCTATCTGGTGGTGGCGGGGGCGGGAGGCGACGACCGGTACGCGGTGCTGGACGTGACGATCGACGGGGCGCTCTCCACGACGAGGCTGGCCGACATCGGCGCTGAACGGGTGACCTACCTGACGGCGTACCCGTCGAACCCGGTGACCGGCAGCGAGAGGTCGGACTCCGAGGCGTACGTGGCCGGCAACGAGGCCTATGACGTGCTGAGCACCGCGTGGCCGATCAACGCGGGCCATCTCGCGATCCCGGCCGGGTCCCCGCAGAACAACGCGAACCCGACCGCCCCGTTCTTCCTCGGCTGACCCGGGCTGACGGGGCTGAGGATGGCCGGACTGCTGGGCGATCTCGCCGACCTCGTGCTGCCGGCACCCTGCGCGGGCTGCGGGGCCGAGCGGGTGCCGATGCGCTACGGCGTCTGTCTGCCCTGCGCCGCCCGCCTGGAGGCCCTCAGGCCGTTCCGCACCGCCCTTGAGCCTCCGCCGGCTGGTCTGCCGGTCTGCGTCGCCGTCGGGCCGTATGAGAGCGCGTTGCGAGGTGCCCTGCTGGCCTACAAGGAGAAGGGCCGGCACCGGCTGGCGAAGCCCCTCGGCGGCCTGCTCGCCACGGCGGTGGCCGCGATCGCCCCGCGCGGGGAACCGGTGACCCTGGTGCCCGTGCCGTCGACCGCGGCAGCGGCCCGCGAACGGCACGGCGATCACATGCTGCGGTTGGCCGCACACTCCGTGCGCAGGCTGCGCGCGGCGGGTTGGGAAGCTGCCGTCAGCCGTCGGCTCGAAGCGTTACCGCGACCCGACTCTACGTCACTGAGCGTGGCCGGTCGGCGGGCCGCAGCTGAGGATTCGCTGCGAATTCGGCGTGCCCGAATCGGCGTTCCGTGGCACGCCATGCCCGGGGAAGGCAGGCTGGTCCTAGTCGACGACATCGTCACCACCGGGGCCACTCTTGCTGCGGCGACGGGTCGGCTCGAGGAGGCGAAGATGCAGGTCGCGGGGGCCGCGCTGTTAGCTGCCACACAGTTGCGAAGATCATCTTTAGCCGGTTTCGGAAATTTCTCGCCTGGGGTCACGGAAAAGGTGGAAAGTCGGGCCTTCGGTATCCCGAACGAGGGGTGACGCGAGAGCATCGGCACGTTAGCGTCTTTGTGACGAGGGTATGAGTTCTGCTCAACCCGCCCCGCCGGCAAGGCGCAGCGTTCCGCGAACCGCCGCACCGGGAAGGAGTCGTCTCATTCGCGATCGGTCACGCCCAGTGAGCGGACCTTGTGGTCGTTCACGGCGTCGCCGTCATCACATACCGCGTCGAAACATGCGCGTCGAAAGTTCGGCGCCCCCGGCTCCCAATCTGAGGGCGTCTGATTAACAGAACGTTGGGGGAGGTCACGAGTGGACATTGTCGTCAAGGGCCGCAACGTCGAGGTTCCCGCGCACTACCGGGAACACGTCGCCGACAAGCTGAGCAAGGTCGAGCGCTACGACCAGAAGCTGATCCGGACAGACGTCGAGCTGTTTCACGAGCGCAATCCACGCCAGTCCGACACGTGCCAGCGAGTGGAGATCACCGTCCTGACAAGAGGCCCCGTGATCCGCGCCGAGGCCTGCGCCAAGGACTTCTACGCAGCCCTGGACTGCGCCATCACCAAACTCGACGGCCGGCTGCGGCGCTCCGCCGACCGGCGCCGGGTCCACCGCGGGCGGCACGCGCCCATGTCAGTGGCGGCCGCCACCGCCGGCCTGCCTACCGACCTCGTCCTCGCCCAGACAGCCGAGGAGACCTCGTCGGTCGCCACCGCCCTCGCGGAACATGACGGGGACCAGCCCTGGCGCATCGTGCGGGAGAAGGAACATCCCGCCGACCCGATGACCGTCGACGACGCCCTCTTCCAGATGGAGCTCGTCGGCCACGACTTCTATCTCTTCCTCGACAAGGACAGCGGTCGTCCCAGCGTCGTCTACCGGCGGCGCGGCTACGACTACGGCATCCTGTCGCTGGAGGCCACGGGCTAGTCACCCATCAATGCCGAGGGCCTTCCGCCGAGAAGGTCCTCGGCCAGGAGGCCTAACTGCACGGCGTCGGCGGCGCGAAACGCCCGGAGGTGAACGCCGTTGCCGTTGACCTGTGCGACGGCCCCGCCTCTCGTGATCCCGGCTCATCCTGCCTGAAGAGCTGCGCTCTGAGCGAACTTGATGCGCTGTTTCGCACTTTTTGTGTGGTTGGCCGTAGGCTCGGGTCACTGCTTCCGCCGAAGGATGCCTACGATGGTTCGGCAGACTGTCTAGGGGAGCGCTGACCCGTGTCGATATTGGAAAAGGTCCTACGCGCCGGCGAAGGCCGCATGGTGCGACGACTCAAGGCGATCGCTGATGCGGTCAATTCGATCGAGGACGACTACGTCGACCTCACCGACGATGAGTTGCGCGAGTGCACCCAGCAGTTCCAAGAGCGCTATCAGGACGGCGAGTCGCTCGACTCGCTGCTGCCCGAGGCGTTCGCGGTGGCCCGCGAGGGCGCGAAGCGGGTGCTCGGCCAACGGGCCTACAACGTGCAGCTCATGGGTGGTGCGGCGCTGCACTTCGGCAACATCCCCGAGATGAAGACCGGTGAGGGCAAGACCCTGACCGGTGTGTTCCCGGCCTACCTCAACGCGTTGAGCGGCAAGGGCGTGCACATCATCACGGTCAACGACTACCTTGCCCAGCGTGACGCCGAGTGGGTCGGCCGGGTGCACGTGTTCCTCGGCCTCACCGTCGGCGTGATCCTGCCGAACCGGCCCTCCGCCGAGCACCGTGCCGCCTACGAGTGCGACATCACATACGGCACCAACAACGAGTTCGGCTTCGACTACCTGCGCGACAACATGGCGTGGTCGAAGGACGAGCTGGTGCAGCGCGGCCACCACTACGCGATCGTCGACGAGGTCGACTCGATCCTCATCGACGAGGCCCGCACCCCGCTGATCATCTCCGGTCCGGCCGAGCACTCCGCCCGGTGGTACGGCGAGTTCGCGGCCGTGGTCAACCGGCTCCAGCGCGGCAAGGACGGCGACGGCGACTACGAGGTCGACGAGGCCAAGCGCACGATCGCGATCACCGAGCGCGGCGTCGGCCGCGTCGAGGACCGCCTCGGCATCGACAACCTCTACGAGTCGGTGAACACCCCGCTGGTCGGCTACCTCAACAACGCCATCAAGGCCAAAGAGCTCTACAAGAAGGACAAGGACTACATCGTCGACGACGCCGGCGAGGTCCTGATCGTCGACGAGTTCACCGGGCGCATCCTGCACGGCCGCCGCTACAACGAGGGCATGCACCAGGCCATCGAGGCCAAGGAGGGCGTCGAGGTCAAGCAGGAGAACCAGACCCTGGCGACCATCACGCTGCAGAACTACTTCCGGCTCTACGACAAGCTCGGCGGCATGACCGGCACGGCGCAGACCGAGGCCGGCGAGTTCAACAGTGTCTACAAGGTCGGCGTCGTGAGCATCCCGACGCACCGGCCGATGATCCGCATCGACCATCCCGATGTGATCTACAAGACCGAGAAGGCCAAGTTCGAGGCCGTCATCGAGGACATCGCCGAGCGGCACGCCAGCGGCCAGCCCATTCTCGTCGGCACGGTCTCGGTGGAGAACTCCGAGATCCTCTCGCACCTCCTGCGCCGCCGCGGCATCCCGCACAGCGTGCTGAACGCGAAGTTCCACGCCCAGGAAGCCACGATCATCGCCCAGGCCGGTCGCAAGGGCGGCGTCACGGTCGCGACGAACATGGCCGGCCGCGGCACCGACATCCTGCTCGGCGGCAACCCCGAGTTCCTCGCGGCCAACGAGCTCGCCCAGCGCGGCCTCGACCCGGTGGAGAACCCCGACGAGTACGCGAAGGCGCTCGAAGAGGTCCTGCCGATCTGGAAGGAAGCCTGCGAGGAGGAAGCCGCCGAGGTGACGAACGCCGGCGGGCTTTACGTGCTCGGCACCGAGCGGCACGACTCCCGGCGCATCGACAACCAGCTCCGCGGCCGCTCCGGCCGGCAGGGGGACCCGGGCGAGTCCCGGTTCTACCTGTCGCTGCAGGACGACCTGATGAAGCGGTTCCGGGCAGGCGCGGTCGAGGCCGTCATGGAGCGGTTCAACATCCCCGACGACGTGCCGATCGAGTCCAAGATGGTGACGCGGCAGATCCGCAGCGCGCAGACCCAGATCGAGGGTCAGAACGCCGAGATCCGCAAGAACGTCCTGAAGTACGACGAGGTGCTGAACAAGCAGCGCCAGGTCATCTACGCCGAGCGCAAGCGCGTGCTCGACGGCGAGGACATGCACGACCAGGTCGAGCACATGATCGACGACGTCATCAACGACATCGTGACCGCGGCCACGGCGGACGGCTACGCCGAGGACTGGGACCTGGACCAGCTCTGGACCAACCTCAAGCGCCTCTACCCCGTCACGATCACGATCGACGACCTCGTTGAGGAGTCCGGCGGCGAGCAGTCGACGATCGACTCCGAGTTCCTCGCCGCGCAGCTGGTCGAGGACGCCCGCGGGGCGTATGTGACGCGCGAGGAGGAGCTGGGTGTCGAGCCGCTGCGCGAGCTCGAGCGCCAGGTGCTGCTCAGCGTCATCGACCGCAAGTGGCGCGAGCACCTCTACGAGATGGACTACCTGCAGGAAGGCATCAACCTTCGGGCGTACGCCCAGCGCGACCCGGTGGTCGAATATCAGCGCGAGGGCTTCGACATGTTCAACCAGATGATGGAGGGCATCAAGGAAGAGGCGGTCGGGTTCCTGTTCAACCTGGAGGTCCAGGTTGAGGAGCAGCCCACGGTGACCGTCGACCCGAGCAAGGCGGTGCTCCTCCCGGCCGGCGGCGTGCTTCCCGCGGAGAACGTGACGGAGTCCGACCGGGTCGAGGTCCGGGCCAAGGGACTGGGCGGCCCGGGTCGTCAGCAGAACCTGAAATACACCGCTCCGGCGATCGACGGCGAGGCGGGCGAGGGCTCGCCGGTCGTCCAGCCGCAGCAACAGCAGCAGGCGCCCGCGCTGGGCATCGGCCCCGGCGGCTCGCCGGTTCCGGCCAGCCCGGCCCACACCTCGGGTCGCCGGCCGTCGCAGGGCGCGGGTCGCTCGGCTACCGAGTCCAACGGGCCGTCGCGTAACGCGCCGTGCTACTGCGGCTCGGGCAAGAAGTACAAGCGCTGCCACGGAGCTCCCGGAACAGCCTGACAAACACGCCGAACGACGGCCCGTCAGCGGTTCTCCGCCGGCGGGCCGTCGCCGTTTTCGCGTGGGCGCGGCCGTTGTTGTTTCGCGTGGGCGCGGCCGTCGCCGTTCCGTGTGGGCACGGCCGTTGTTGTTCCGTGTGGGCACGGCCGTTGTTGTTCTGTGTGGGCGCGGCCGGCCCGGAACGCCCGCGGCCCGGTGCAGTGGGCAGGCGGCCGGGAGGTCGTGGAAGGTCTCAGATCAGACGCAGGGTGGTGGCGCACCAGCAGCCCTGGTGAAGCTCCAGGCGCAGTGCCAGGGCCCAGGTGCGGTCGGCGGTCAGCAGAGCCACGGCGGCCTCGATCGCGCCGGGGCGGGGCTCGCACAGGCGCACGCGGATGACGGCCACGGGCGCGGTACGTCGTGACGGGCGGCGGCCGGCGGGCTGAGAGGCTCTGCGGAGGTCGGCCACCCGGTGTGCCGCGGCCATGCCCTGGGCGACCACCTCGGAGGCCTCCAGCGGGCGCGAGAGGCGGCGTAGGTGGGCGGCCGGGCGGTGACCGTTGAGGACCTCCACACAGGTCCGGACGAAGCGGCGGACCGCCCATCTCGCCTCGGCCGAAGCGCCGGCTACGGGGGAGCGCTGGGGCAAGCCGGTCTCCGCCGGGCTTTCCGGGCTGGGCGCTTCGGGAATCGCCCCGACCGACGGGGTGAGCGGCCAGTCGAGGGACAGCTGGTGGGCGGTGGCCCAGACGATGGGCTCCAGCTCGTCGTCGAAAGGTGGCTCGCAGCGGGGGGTCGGACGCAGGCTGATCTTGGATTTCGACCCCGTGCGGGTTGCCTCCAGCGTCCTTCGCATCGCTACCTCACCTGTCCTCGTCGATCTTGCGTTTGCCTACGTTTGCCTACGACAGCGATTCTGGCGAGGGCTGCGCGGCGGGGCAATGCGTGGCGAGATCGAACTGGATCAGGCGGGAAGACGGACAAACGCGACGCCTTTCGGTGGCCGGCTACTCCGGGTCGGGCGTGGTCAGCGGATTCCGCGCCACCCACGCGGCCGTCTCGGCGTACTTCTGGTCGATGTATTGCTCGAGGCGGGCGCGCTCCACACGCCACTGACCCCGGCCGCCGATCTTGATAGCGGGGAGCTCACCGCTGCGGACCATGTGGTAGACCTGCGACTCCGAGACGTTCAGCTCGGTGGCGACGTCGGAGAGCAGCAGGAAGCGCGATTCCGTCATATCACCTCCAAGTTTCTTCAGTTTGCCACCGTTAACCTCCGAAAGCGTCACTCCGGGGGCGAAATGGCGCGGCCCGTGAGCGGGCTCGAGTAGACCACGCTCGTGGTGACCGCGCCGAGGCCGGCGATCCGCCCGGTGATCTCCTCCAGATGGCGCATCGAACGGGACAGCACCTTGAGCACGAAGCAGTCCTCGCCGGTCACGTGGTGCGCCTCGACGATCTCGGGCGTGGCGTCGAGCAGGGCGTTGAACGGGCGGTAGTTCCCGGTGGGGGAACGCAGCCGGACGAAGGCCATCACCTGCAGACCGAGGCGTTCGGGGTCGAGGCTGGCCCGGTAGCCGGCGATCACCCCCGCCTCCTCGAGGCGGCGGATCCGCTCGGCGACGGCGCTGGACGACATCGCCACGACGCGGGCCAGTTCGGCGTACGACGAGCGGCCGTCCTTCTGCAGTTCGGTCAGTAACCGCCAGTCCGTGGAGTCGAGTGCGATATCTGTGGTCATGGCGGCAATCTAAGCGTCTTTCCCCGGTCGAGCGCCAGATTTGCCGGTGAACGACCAGGTAACAGTGCTGCTCGGGCACCTGGCGGGAGGCGTCCTGACGATGCAGTTCCGGCCGGGTTATCCACAGGCATCCGGTTGTCCACAGGAGCGACGCCCCGGCCTGCCCCGATCCGGGCACGACTGGTGGAATGGGCCTACCCCCGCACCGCGGCGACGGTGCACTACCGAGGACGGTCCAACCCAGGAGGAGACGTGCCGATCACCGAGCTGGTCCGGGTCTACGTGCCGGCCACCGTGCCGATGCTCGCGGCCCTGCGCGCCTCCGGAAAGCTCGGCGGTGACGGGATGGTCGCCCACGCGGTCACCCCGGCGCTGCGCGAGTGGTACGCGGAGGGCGACGAGGAGGAGCTGGAGTACGTCGCCTTCACCCGGGCCGCCCAGGGCGCGCTGCAGCTGCTGCGGCACGATCCGGCGGCGCCCCGGCGGCGGGTGGTGGTCTCGGCGGACGTGCCGCTCGGCTCGCTGGTGCGGGAGGACGTCGAGCTC
>DASRYP010000468.1:0-11209 GCA_035687165.1 Actinoplanes sp.
AGGCTCGGCTCCGCACCGAGACCGAGGAACTGGTGGATCTCGTCCTTTACAAGATCACTGACCTGGTCGCCCTTCTGGAAGCCGGTCTCGACCAGGAGCTGGTGGTGCGATACGCGTACGAAGCGGGCATGGAGCGGGAGGTGTATTTCGCGCTGCACCACCTGAGCGAGTTGTACCCGACCCGCGCGCCGGGCCGGCTCATGGACCGACTACGCCCGGAATCGACGGAGTACGTTCACCAGATCCAGGATTTCGCGTCGCCTGCGCACAAGTGTCAGGCGGTCTGGCGCACATGGAAATCACCGATCGTCAAACGCTTCTTCGATACCCGGCGAATACTCGAGATCAGCACCGACGCAGCGCCCCCGTCACCGGCTCCGGCCGCGGCCGCAGCGCTCGCCAACGGACCGCGATAGGAAATAACATGCCATCGAACATCACGCGGCCCGCAGTGGGAAAAGGGGTCGGCGAAGGTTCAACGGTTTCCGTTAAATGCGTGGTCTGGGACCTCGACAACACGATGTGGACGGGCGTCCTGCTCGAGGGGGACCCGATCGAGCTGCGTCCCGGCCTGCGCCAGGTGATGGAGACGCTCGACCGGCGAGGCATCCTCCAATCCGTCGCGAGCAAGAACGATGAGCGCTCGGCGCGAGCAGCCCTCGAACAGTTCGGCCTGTGGGAGTTCATGCTCTATCCACAGATCGGCTGGAGCTCGAAGTCGTCCTCGATACGATCCATTGCCGCTTCGCTGAACATCGGGTTGGATGCGATTGTTTTTGTCGACGATGATCCGTTCGAGCGCGATGAGGTGGCTTCGGAGATCCCAGAGGTGCGCAGCTTCGAGCCTGATACTGTCCCCAACCTGCTTGACCTCCCGGAGTTCACCCCGCGCTACATCACGGCCGAGTCGGCACGGCGCCGTCAGATGTACATCGCCGACTCGCGGCGCGCGAAGATGGCCGACGGCTTCACAGGTGCGAAGGAGGAGTTCCTGCGCTCGCTGAGACTGCGCTTCGAGATAGCACGGGCCCAGGAGGCGGACCTACAGCGCGCCGAGGAGCTCACAGAGCGAACACACCAGCTCAACACGACTGGGCACACCTACACCTACGACGAGCTCAACGCGCTGCGCACCTCCGAGAGCCACCTTGTTCTGATAGCACGGCTCGCCGACAAGTTCGGGGACTACGGCACCATCGGACTGGCGGTCGTCGAGAAGGCGGCCCACCACTGGGTGGTCAAGCTCCTGCTGTTCTCGTGTCGGGTGACGTCGCGGGGAGTGGCGGTCGTGCTCATGAACCACCTGAAGCGATCCGCGCGGGACGCCGGCGTCAGGCTCCTCGCCGACATGATCCCGACCGAGCGCAACCGGGTCATGTACCTCTCGTTCCTCATGACCCGGTTTGAGGTGCTCGAACAGGACCAGCACGGTGTGCGGATGGAGGCCGACCTCGCGGAGATCCCGGAGGACCCGTCGTACGTCAAGGTCACGGTGGTCGAGTAATTCTCGGGCGCGTGACCGCCCTTACCGACGCGCTCGCCGGATCCAGTCGATGCTGGATCCGGCGAGCGCGTCATCACCGCTCGGCTTGTTGATATGCCGCCGCCTGCAAGCCGTACAGCTGGGCGTAGATACCGCCGATGCGCATGAGATCGGCGTGCGCCCCCTCCTCGACCAGCCGCCCGTTGTCCAAGACCAGGATGAGGTCGGCGCCCGTGACGGTCGAGAAGCGGTGCGAGACGATGACGGTGACCGCTCCCGTGCGCGCAGCGAGAGCTCGAGCCCGGGCCATGTACCTGTCGAAGATGGCATGCTCGCTGAGAGCGTCCAGCGAGGCGGTCGGCTCGTCGAGGATCATGAGGAGCGGGTCGTGGCGCATCGACGACCTGGCCAGGGCGATGCGCTGCCACTGCCCTTCGGAGAGGTCGGTGCCTCCGAGTTGCCGCCCGAGCAGAGTCGCGAGGCCGTCGGGCAACCGGTCCACGAAATCGGCCGCGTCGGCATCGGTCATCGCCGCACGCACCGCGTACTCGTCCTGCAGAGCCGGCAGGTGGCCGAGACCGATGTTCTCGCCCACCGTGGTGTGGAAGCGCCCGAAATCCTGGAAAGCGGCCGTCGTACGAGCGCGCCAAGCCACGGTGTCGATCTCGCCGATCGGCACCGAGTCGACGGTGATCCGCCCGGAGTCCGGCTGGTAGAACTTCTCCAGCAGCTTCACCAGCGTCGTCTTGCCCGAACCGTACTCACCGACGATTGCCACCACCGAGCCCGCCGGCAGGGTGACGCTAATGTTGTCGATCGCTTTCCGATCCGTTCCCGCATAGGTGTAGGTGACGTTTTCCAGCGCGATGCCGGACGCGAGCGTGGACGGCGGTGTGATCTCGCCTTTCTCCCCCGCACGCGCGCGATCCGCGTAGTCACGAAGCCACAGGTACGGCCCGACGTACTGCCGCGCGCTGCCCATGGCCGTCGTCGTCTCGACGGTGCTCTGGATGGACGAGCGCAGCGTGACGGCCACCGTCACGACGAGAACGAGGTCACCGGGCGTACCTTGGCCTCGCGACGCTTGGCGGGCCGCGAGCACGATGCCGGCGACGAAGGCGCCGACGAAGACGACCCAGCCGAGGAAGGACCACAGGGCCGCCACCATGGACGCGGTCAGGCGGCCACGCATGGCGGCACGCCAGGCGTCGGCCTGTAGGCCGATGATTGTGCGTCCGGCGCCCGAGACGCGCAGCTCCTTGCCGGCGCCGGGGTCGCACCCGAGCTCGAAAAGGTGCTGCTGCAGACGGTACTGCTCGGCGGTGGCGAGGTCGGCCCTCTGGATCGCGATCTGCCCCCGGTTGTCGCACCAGATCGGTACGGCGGCGAAGACGAGGAGGAGCAGCAACCAGGGACTGATCCCACCGAGCAGCAGCATCGTCACTACGAGATTGAGCCCCCCGGAAACGGTCGTCAGGGCCTTCCAGGCGCCGCTCGCCAGATACCCGCCGGCCTTGCGGACCAAGCTGACGCGGTCGAGGAACTCGGTCCGCTCGAGATGGTCGATCCCTTCGATCCCCGCCAGGTCGCGGTGGATCCGAGGATGGATGTCAAGCCGGCCGACCCGGTCGGCGATCGTCATGGTCAGCGAGTCGGTGAGATCCTGCATCAGGATCAGCAACGCATAGGCGACCGCGGCGGCCAGCGCGGCGATCACCGCCGATGCCACGATTCCTTGCGCCGCCTCGTCGACCGCGGCTCGCAGGGCGAAGGCGCTCGCCGCGACACCACCGACGCGCACAACGAGACATCCGACGGCTCCGGCAACGAGCCACGGCTCGCGGCGCCAGGACAGCCGCAGCATCTCGGCCCAGAGCTTCAAGGTACGAGTCATACGGCGGCTCCGTCGTGGCCGAAGGCGCCGGGCTCGCCCTGGAAACGCTCGCCCTGCAGGCGGAAGAGCTTGGCATAGGTACCATCCAGGGCCATGAGCTCGTCGTGGGTGCCGCTCTCGGCGATGTCACCCGCTTCCAGCAGGACTATGCGGTCGGCCTGCCGCACCGTGGAGAGCCGATGCGAGATCAGCACGACGCTCGTATCCCCCCGTTGTGCGACCAGGCGATCGAACACCTCGAACTCGGTGCGCACGTCCAGGTGCGCAGTCGGCTCGTCGAGGACCAGCAGCCGGGCTCCTTGTTCCACGGCGTAGAGCGCCCTTGTCAGCACCACCTGCTGCCATTGCCCGCCCGACAGGTCGACGCCGCCCTGGCGGGTGCGGCCAAGCGGGGTGCGCCATCCCTGCGGCAGACGCCGCAATACGGGCTCGAGCCCCGCCTTCGCCGCCGCGACCTCGGCGGCGTCTCTGCCGGGTGGCATCTGGGCCTGCCCGAGCAGCACATTGTCGGCCGCGCTGAGCTCGTAACGGATGAAATCCTGAAAGACCACGGTGATGCGCGCGCGCCAAGCATCCCAGCCGGCCGCGCCGATCGGTGTGCCGTCGGCCGTGATCTGCCCGCCGTCCGGTTCGTAGAGCCCGGCCAGCAGCTTGATGAGCGTCGATTTGCCGGTTCCGTTGAGGCCGACGATCGCCAGCAGCTCTCCCGGGCGGATCTCGAGGTTGAGCCCGTCGATCACCGCGGTGCTCGTGCCGGGGTAGCGGAAATGGACGTTCTCGAACCGGACCAGCGGCGGAGTCCCGGCCACCGCCGTGACCGGCGGAGCCTCCGTTACCGGAACCGTCCGAATTCGTCCGCGCAACTCGCGGCCCGCATCGAGCACGGCGATCGCTCCGGCCATCTGATAGACGGTCGAATCGGCACCGATGGAAAGGTGAATCGTCCAAGCGGCGACCAGCACGGTGGTCTGTACCGCGATGGAGGTGCCGCCCCGGGCCGCGTCCCAGGTGACGAACGCGTAAACCGGCGCCAAGCTGGCGAGAATCAACAGGAGCTGCACCCATGAACGGCGTGCGACGGTGGAGATGTGTGACCAGAACGGCCCGTTGCCGTCGCCGATGTGCCGCTGCATCCGCTCGACCATCCACTCGGCGAAGCCGTAGACCCGGACGTCCTTTCCTTCGGCCGCCGAATGAGCCGCCTTACGCCAGACGTCGGCATGCAGTTCTTCCTTCGTGGCCAGCTCCAACGCCTCGATGGCGGCAATGTACTGACGGCTACGGACGTAAAGCCCGATGATTGCGGGGACCAACAGGAAGGGGACCAGCCACCACCTGTACTGCCCCACGATGACGGCGGCCACGACCACTCCCAGCAGGCCCGCGAACCATCGCAACTGAACGAGCGCGCCGTCGGCCGGGGTCGGCAGTCCGAAGGTTCGCTCCGCGCCGGCCCGCCGAATCAAGGTCTGCACCTCCAGGTCCTCGAGCGGTGCGACGCTCGCCGTTCCCGTGGTCAGGCGCAGGATGTCACGCCGATACGCGCCGTCGATCCGAGCTCGCGCGGCGAACTCCAGCGGACCGGCCAGCGCACCCGCCGCGTGACCCGCGAGCGCCACCGCACCGAAGGCGAACAACGGCGGCAACGCCGCACCGAGGACGCCCGGGCCCGGGAGCTGCTGCACGCGGCTCACTGTGACGCCGAGCGCCACGGCCATCCCGCCGGGAACGCACGCGTCGATCATCAGAGCCGTACATAGACCCACGATCACCGCTGGATGGCCGCCGCGCAAAGCACGCAGCAGCGTGATCCGGTCACCGATAACCCTCACAGTATTCCCTTCCGGCGTTCACGGCCGTTCCACCGCCCTTTTCACGCCGGGCGACGACGATGCACTTCTATGGAATTTAAAGACAAACTCAGATACAATATCATATCGATACAGGCAATAGCAGTATCTCGCATATCGAGGAGGGTGCCGATGAACTCCGATCAGGTCAGAGCCGTGGTGCGGCGAGCTTGGGAGGATGCGCTTTCCGCAGAAGTGGACGATTCGGCGAACTTTTTCGCTATAGGCGGCCATTCGTTCATGGCAATCAAAATCATCGCCCTGCTTGATGCGGCACTTCCCGTTCCGATCCCGATGATGGATCTTTTCGATCATCCGGTGTTGACCGACTTCGCCGATACTGTGGCGGCCCGGATCAACAGGAGTGCCGTAGCGGATTGACCGGCGCATTGCTCGTCGATGTGGGCCGGCGGACAATCCGCCGACCCACACGACCTCGCCGCAGCGAGTCTCTCCTACAGCGGGTTGTCCATGTCGCCGGCTTCGCGGGACAGCTCGCCTGCCCCGCGAAGCACTTTGCCGATGGCCTCGGCCAACACCGACATCCGCTCGGGCGGAGCCAGCAGAGCCGAGTGGTGCAGGGTCACCACTTCTGCATAGGCCTCGTCAGACCGCGGAACCTCCGCCGCGAGAACGGTGTCGAGGTCCTTGACTGCCGTGTAGCGGCGCTTGGTATGAACCCGGAGCAGCGGGTGCCGGGGCAGGGATGGATACGTCGGCTGGAACGGTGCCCCGGTCTCGCCTCGCAACGCGCCCGCAACGGTAGCGGCGTCGTTCCCGGCGAACGCCTCGCGGGAGATCCGGAAGGTGTAGTAGTAGTAGGTACGACGTGTCACCTTTGACAAAGCGTCGATCGGAGTCACGCCGGGAAGCTGCTCGAGGTACGAGTCGAGCAGCTTGGCGTTGTGGGTGCGGCGGGCGTGCTGCGCGTCGAGCTCGAGCAGCTGGCCGGAGAGAACCGCTGCGCTCAGCTCCGACATACAGTAGTTGGACCCCATAACTTCACCACTCATGGAAAGCTCCATCTCACCCGGATGCGGGCTCGTCACCCGGGAGCGGCCGTCGGAGCGCAGCTGGTACATACGCCGGTAAAGGCGTTCGTCCCTGGTGACGGCGGCGCCTCCCTCGCCGGCGGTCAGAAGCTTGGTCTGTTGCATGCTGAAGGTGCCGACATCACCCCAGGCCCCGACCCGACGTCCGTCCCAGGCCGCACCATGCGCCTGCGCACAGTCCTCGATCAGTGCGAGGCCGTGCGCGTCGCAGATGCTTGTGATCGCGTCGAGATCAGCGACGCTGCTGTAAAGATGAACGAGGGAAATCGCGCGTGTGCGCGGAGTGATTGCCGCGACGATCGCCGCCGGATCGATGCAGAGGGTGTGCGGCTGAATATCAACAATCACCGGCCGTGCGTTCACCGCGAGCACCGTCGACGCGGATGCGACCCAGGTCAGTCCGGGCACGATCACCTCGTCGCCCGGCCCCAGATCGAGCGCCTCCAAACCGATCAAGAGCGCCGCAGTACCGTTGACGGTGGGCACGCAATGGGGCACGCCAAGATAGCCGGCGAACTCGTCGGCGAATCGCTCCTCGAAGCCGGGCGACTCGAGCCGCGGACCCGAGACCGCCCAACGGCGTGACTGCAGGCATCTGGTCGCATAATCCACGGTGGTGTCGGTGTGCATCGGCCAGTCCGGCCAGCCGCCGTCGAACAATGCCCGGCCACCGGCGACAGCGAGCTCACTCACGATCCTCACCTCGCAACTCGAAGACGACCCGAATCGTGCCGGGTTTTCGATCGATCGCACCGGCCAGCGCGCTTTGATGGTCGTCCAACTTCACGAAATCGGTCAGCAACGGTTCGGCGACAACGGCGCCCGAGGCTAGAAGACGCACGGCGTGCCGGTACATGTTGCCGGGGCCCATGACGCCGAGCAGGCTGCCGTAGGTCAGGGGCAGTTTCGCCGTCTCGATCGGGGTGGTCGCCCCGACTTGATAGCCGACCGAGATGACTCGGCCACCGGGCCTGATCAGACCGAGGGCGTGGTTCACTGACTCCGGATCGCCCGAGGCTTCGAAGACCACATCCAGACCGGCACGCCCGATCCCATCGTAAGCTTTGCTGGATCCGTCGGCGGTCTCGGCCGCGCCGAGACGGCCAGCCACACCCCGCCGGTACTCGACCGGATCGGCGGCGAGCGAGACCTCAGCGCCCGCATGACGTGCCGCCTGCAGGATGAGAAGCCCGATCCCACCGCAGCCGAGCACGGCCACCCGCTCGGCCGACCGCAACGCCGCTCGGTCCAGGGCGTGCAGGGCGACAGAAAGCGGCTCGGCCTGGCATGCGGCGGCCGTGGACAGGTTGTCGGGCAGCGCATAGAGGTTGGCGACCGGCACATCGACGTACTCGGCGCATCCACCGTTGACCGAGAAGCCGATCTCCGTGAGATTTTCGCACATGACGGGCAGCCGGTCCCGGCATGGGCCACACGTGCCGCAGGCGTCGATCAGGTCGCCGATCACCCGCCGGCCGATCCATTCCTGCTGCGGCCCGTTCACTTCGGCCACTGTGCCGGACCACTCGTGTCCCGGCACGATGGGATACTTGTTGCCGTGCCACTGGCCACGATAGAGCCAGAGGTCGCTGCCGCAGACGCTGACGAAGGACACCCGCACGCGGGCCCATGCGGGTCGCAACGGTGGCGGTTCCAGGTCGATGACTTCCGCCACCGACCCGCCCGAGAACTGCAAGGCACGCATCTTCCCACCTCTTCCTGGCTGGTCGTGCTCAGGCGAACTGCGCGTAGGCCTGTTTCAGGCCCTGAATGGGGTCGCTCGTCGGCAGGAACTCGTGCACGACATAGCCCGAGTAGCCGAGGCGGCGCAGCGCTCCTGCGACACCTCTGTAGTTGATCTCTTGCCCGTCGTCCAGCTCATGCCGGCCAGGCACACCGGCCGTGTGCAGATGGCCTATCCGATCCAGATTCGCCTCCACGGTCCGAACCAGATCACCTTCCATGATCTGAGCGTGGTAGAAGTCATAGAGGATCTTGAGATGAGCGGAGCCGACCCGGTCGACGACCTCGGCGGCCCACGCGGTTGTGTCACACTCGTGTCCCGCGTGGTCGACCTTGGTGTTCAGCGGCTCGAGCAGCAGCGTCACGCCCGCCTGCTCGGCCTCCTGAGCCAGCGGCGCGATGCCCTCTACACAGATCGAGAGGGCGTCGTCGCCGGTCTTCTCGTTACGATCGCCGGAGGCCACCGTCACGAAATGCGCGCCGTTGTCGACGGCCTTTTGCAACGCCCGGCGCACGTCATCGCCCAGACGGGCGTGGTTCTCCCGGTCGATGAAGCCGACCTCGAGCGGCCAGTGGCCGTCAATCGCCACCAGCTCCAGGCCGGCCGCGCGGGCTTGCGGCCACAGCTCCTCCGGTAGGAAGTCGACCCCGGTCAGGCCGATTTCGGCAGCGGCCTCGAGCAGGCCCGGCACGGGATCCCGGCCCTCCACCATGGACCAATAGGCGAAACCTTGCTTGAAGGTCATAGTCGCGCTCCTTCCGGTTGATCCGCGGTCATCAGTGCCTGTACCGCATCCGCCACTACCTGCTCATCGACCGCGGTCAGCGGGCAGCCAGCGGTGCCCAGTGGATCGCCGGGCCGGCGGAGGAGAACCATCGCCGTCTCACCGGCGCGGACGTTCAGATAGCCGCGCTTGTTGTCTGCGCGGACCACCGCCATCACATCGTCGACCTCGATGCCGCCCGGGATGCCGAAGGGTCCACCCAGTGCCGCCACGAGCTCGTCGTGCAGATCGACATCGGCGCCATTCATTTCGCCGACCGACGCGGCGACCCGTGCTGCGGCCCGCATGCCGATGGCGACGGCCTCGCCGTGCGATACACCGTCCGCGGCACGGCGCCGGTAGTCACACATCTCGACGGCGTGCCCCACGGTGTGTCCGTACTCCAGAATCAGCCCGTCACGCTGTTCATTGGCGTCCGTGGCCATCGCCTTCGTCTTCGCCCGCAGGCTTTCCTCCAGCAGCCACAGAAGTGTCTCGGCAGATCGCCGGTCGGACCGAAGTACTTCGCGCAACTGCGGGATTGAGCCCGGTCTCAGTGTCAAGCAGTTCTTGGTGGCCTCGCACAGTCCCGATCGCAGCTCGCGCTCGGGCAACGTGCGCAACAGGTCGACGTCGGTAAAGACGGCGTGCGGCGTGTGGTAGAGACCGATGTGGTTCTTTCCTCGGCTGCTGTTGATGGCCTGTTTCAGCGAGATGGTGGAGTCCATCGCCGCCACCGTGGTCGTCGGCACGTGAGCCAGGCGCAGACCGCGGAAGAGCAGAGCCGCTACCAGCCCGGCCAGATTTCCCGGAACTCCGCCGCCGAAGGCCACCACCACGGATCGCCGCGACGCGCCGGCCGCGATGGCGCCTTCGAGATGGCTTACCAGCGCGCCGGCCGTCTTGATGCCCTCGCCGGCCGGCATGCCGAAGGGGGTCACCGGCGCGAATCGGGAAAGCTCGCTGATGAAGCGGTCGCCGTGCAACCCGAGCACCGTCTCGTCGCTGATGACCAGGAATCTGTCCGGGTCACATCGCCCGAGATGCCAGGCGATTCGATCGAGGCAATCCTGTCCCAGATAGTACGGATAGCGGACGTCGCCGAAGACCACATCGCGAACGCTCCACACCTGTTTGGAAGGTGCTGTCTCTACACTCATGCGGGTCCCACTTCCACTGATGGATTCCGGTCGGTAGGACTGCCCCGCCGCGCGTCTCGATAGACAGCCGGGGGATCCGCCCCGGCCAGAAGCGCGGCCAGCCGATGCGTCAGCGCGAGCACGGTCAGGCCTGGATTGGCCGCGCCGGCCCGGGGAAAGGTCGCCGGGCCGGTGGCATGAAGGTGGGGCAGCGCGGCGAATTCGTGCCGCGCGGTCAGCAGACCGCCGAGAGGCAGCGTGCCGCCCTCGTGGTCCTCGGAGCCGAGATGACTCGACCATGTCATCGCCGTGCCGGTCGGTGCCGCCGCCATGAACTCCGGCAATACGGCCTCGTTGGTACGCTTCGGCGCATCGAAGTCCCCGAACCGCGGGGCCGGACCGCCCGGCGCGAGATCAGCCCAGATCCGGCACAGGACCTGCTGCTGAACGGCAAGCACCTCGCGATCGGCTGCCGCCAGCGAGGCATGGACCCGGTACGGCCACATGGCACCCGGCACCGGATCACACTCCACATAGCATTCCGCCGAGGGCAGTTGCTCGCCACTGCACCTGACATCGAGAATCACTTCGCCGGACCGGGCAACGACGGTCTCGGCGTAGACGTTCGACCGGCCGCCACAGGCGGCGAAGTAATTGCCCGGCGGGATCCGCTCGAGCAGCTCGGCCGCGGTGGCTCCCCCGAACCGCGCGAAGAAGCCTTGCACGAGGTGGTCATTCAGCCCGGAGAGCCGCGGTTGCTCCAGAGCGCCCCGGGCCGTGAGAGCCTGCACCGCGAGCCGCGAGCTCTCGAGTGTGCCTGCGGACAGCACGACTTCGGCCGCTCGCACCTCGCCACAGACGCCGGACGCTCTGTCGAGGAACCGGACTCCGCGACAGCCGGAATCGTCCTGTACGACTTCGAGCACCTCGACGCCGGTGACGATCCGGCACCCGTCCGGCCCTTCGAGCCGCCCGCCGCGTGTGGGATCACGCCAAAGGTCCAACGGCGAGTACGCGTACCAGCGTCCCGAGTCGTCCGGCACTCGGCGGATGGCCTCGGGCGTAGGTCTCAGGTCCAGCCCGGCGACCGATTGAACCGTCGCCGCGCTCGTGCTGTCCCCGCCCCATCGCTGCAGGGCCGAGCCGGCGCGCTCGTACAACGACGGACCGCCGCGCCACGACACGGCGAGGTCGTGCCTAACCTCGGCCGGCCAGGCGGCCAGCGCCCAGGGCTCGATCGGAAGGACGACTCCGTACCAGTAGAGCGACCGGCCGCCGAGCCGC
>DASRYP010000469.1:0-14778 GCA_035687165.1 Actinoplanes sp.
CACGGTCAGTCATCATTGCTCCTCTCGCGCCTGCCCCAGACGCGGAAGACAGCATCACCCACGGCATGACAACTAGTCAAGAGACTTCTTGTCGCATGCCCAGGACCGCCGGGCACTCGACACTCCTCGGTCAGCTCACGCGGCAATCGGGGTACCGCGTGCGACCTGGGGCGGGACCCGTCCGGCAATGATCGCGTGATCGTGCGATACCGGCCGGACCGTCCCGAGGTGACGATCGCCGTATGGGCTTCAAGGCGGTACGGATCGACCGGGTGGACGGAGACCGGCTGGTCACCGAGACGGTGGAGGCGGAGGATCGGCCGCTGCGGCCGGCCGAGGTGCGGGTGGACGTCGAGTTCTCCGACGTCAACTACAAGGACGGGCTGTCGATCGCCGGCGTATTCCCGTTCATCGAGCGGTTCCCGATCACCGCCGGGATCGACCTGGCCGGCACGGTCGCCGAGACCACCGATCCGCGGATCGGCGTGGGCACGCCGGTCTCGGTCAACGGGTGGGGGCTCGGGGTCAAGTACGACGGCGGGTACGCCCAGCGCGCGTACGTGCGGTCCCGGTGGATCACCGAGTTGCCGGGCGGGGTGGACACCTTCATCGCCGCCGCCCTGGGCAGCGCGGGGCTCGCGGCGGCGATGGCAGTGGGCGCGCTACGCCGGCACGACGTCCTGCCCGCCGCCGGGCCGGTGCTGGTCACCGGTGCGACCGGGGGCGCGGGCTCGATCGCGGTGATGCTGCTGGCCCACCTCGGCTATCGGGTCGTCGCGGCGACCGGCAAGCCCGACGCGGCCGATCTGCTGCACCGGTTCGGAGCCGCCGAGGTGATCGACCGCGCCGAGCTGGCCGAGCCGGTCTCCGGGCTGCTCGGGGCGGAACGGTGGGCGGGCGTGATCGACGCGGTGGGCAGCCACACCCTGGCCAACGCGCTCGCGCAGACCCGCTACGGCGGCACGGTCGCCGCGTTCGGCCTGGCCCAGGGCATCGACCTGCCGATCAGCCTGGCCCCGTTCATCACGCGCGGGGTCACCCTGACCGGCGTCGACACCGTCTACGCCTCCCCCGATTCGCGTGACACCGCGTGGCGCCTGCTCGAGGAGGCAGTCGACCGGTCCCTGCTGCGCACGTCGATCCGGACGATCGGCCTCGGCGACGCGGCCGACGCGGCTCGCGCGATCCTGGCCGGCACCCACCGCGGCCGTACGGTGATCGACGTCAACGTCTAGGCGAACCAGGACCGGTAGGCGAAGACGACGAGCTGGGCTCGGTCGCGGCCACCACGGCGAGCGAGCCGTCCCGCATGGCGCCGTCGAGCCGGCCATCGCCGGCGAAAGGGGCCGTCGCGGGTAGGCCGAAGAAGACGGCCCGCCTCCGGTGAAGAAGAGGCGGGCCGCTCGTCAGGAGAACGTCAGGGGAGAGTCCAGCGCTGGTTGGCGCTGGCGAAACAGTCCCAGATCTGGAGGCGGGTGCCGTTGGCCGAAGAGTTGTTCGAGGCGTCGAGGCACTTGTTGCTGACCGGGTTGCGCAGGGTGCCGTCGGACTGGGCCTGCCACTGCTGCGCGCCGGTGCCGTTGCAGTCGTAGATCTGCACCAGCGAGCCGTTCGCGGTGCCGGCGGCGGCGACGTCAAGGCACTTGCCCAGGCCGCGAATTGTGCTGTCGGTGCCGACGGTCCAGGTCTGCGCGGTGGTGCCGTTGCAGTCGTAGAGCTGGACGGCGGTACCGTTGGCGCTGCTGGCGGACGCGATGTCGACGCACTTGCCGGCGATGCCGGTGATGCGGCCGGTGCGTCCTGGCGGCGGGTTGGTCGTGCCGCCACCGCCGATCACGGTCTCGTAGATGGCGCTGACCAGTGAGTTCGCGCCGCTGACGTCCTGCGAGAGCTCCCAGTTCATGATGCCGCCGGCGTTCGCGAGAGCCCACTGCGTCTTGCGGCGAATCGTCGGCAAGCCGTTGTAGCACTCGCCGGACGGGGTGCAGTCGCGGTTGGCGTTCGCCGGGTCCTGGGCGACGAGCTGCGCGTACGTCAGGTAGCCGGGCCGGCTGTAGAAGGGCACGCCAAGTACGGTCTTCGCCGTCGGTAGGCCGCGGTTCTTCCAGAAGTTCGCCGAGGCGATCGACCAGTCGTAGTTGGCGTGGGGGCTGCCACCGTCGTACGCCATGATGTTGAGCCAGTCGACGTAGCCGAAGACCGCCGGCTGTACGCCGTTGGCGGTGCCGCCCTCGCTGACCACCGCGGCGGTGAGCAGCTTGCCCTCGTTGTGCAGGGCGGTGCTGAGCTGCTGCATGAGCGCGGCATAGTTGTTGCCGGACTGGCCCGGGTCGGGGTACTCCCAGTCCATGTCGATGCCGTCGAGGCCGTACTGCCGTACGGCGTTCATGACGCTGTTGACGAAAGTCGTGCGGCTCCCGGCGTTCGCGGCGAGCGATTCGAAGGCGGAGTCGTTGCCGTCGTTCCAGCCGCCGATGGCGAGGGAGACCTTCACATTGTTCTGGTGACCGAGGGAGACGAGCTGCTGCAGCTTCGAGACGTTCGGAATCGCCTGGAGGTTGCCGTCCGCGTTGGGGTTGGCGAACGAGTAGTTGATGTGGGTGAGCTTCGAGTACTGGATGGTGGTGACGCTTCCGGTCCACTCGGGCATGTAGCCGACGCTCTTGAAGCCGTTGGGCAGGACGGCGGCCTGCGAGGTGCCTTGCATGGAGAGCGCGGTGAGCGTGCCGACAGCAGCAACGGCGAACGCCGTGGCGGCGGCCGCCCACCGGCTCCTTCTTCTCATGATCATGGGGATGGTGACCCT
The DNA here is from genome assembly GCA_035687165.1 of Actinoplanes sp. GTDB lineage: Bacteria > Actinomycetota > Actinomycetes > Mycobacteriales > Micromonosporaceae > Actinoplanes. The sequence continues at coordinate 2,807 of DASRYP010000469.1, forward strand.
TCTCGTCCGGTGCGCGAGGCACACCGTGGGGATGACTACCGGGCCATCAAATATTAGGAAGATTTACTAATAGTCGTCAATACATAAAGTGAACTAAGTCGATCGACCACCAGGTTCCCGGGCAGTCAGGACCCTCACCCGCCGACCCGAGGGGTGCCTACCGCCTCCCCTGGCCGTCGAGCGGGCACGACGGAGCCCCGCCTCCCCCGGAAGTCGCACGGCAGGAGGTGACGCCTCAATAAAACGTCGCGGATTCGCCGAAAGCGCGAAGGGAATTCGCCATCGAGCTTCGGTACGCGCGGATCTTCGCCGAACGGCCGCGCGGCCACTCGTTCAGCGTCGTACGAGTGGCCGGTAGGATTCTCCCGCCGCCTATGGAAACCTCACCATCGGGCCGCCCCGGGAGCCGAAATCGCCACGTGCGCCTGGCCGAGCATACGTGGCGCCCCGTCGGTCTTACCCCGAAATGGTGGAAAGAAGCTCTTGCCCCAGCACTCTTCTCATGATAACCCTTGCCCTGGGGCAAGGAAATGGATGATCCATGAGGAAAGGATAATCATGGGCATGCTGGAGGGGCACCTCAATAAACGGGCTCGAGGCTTTCCCGGTCTGGTCTGATGACAACAGGCGGGCAGCCCGGAGCTGATGCAGGCTGAATTACCGGACAGGCGCTACAGCAAGGGATCCAACTTGTGGAAACGAGCAGTCTCACCCTCCCGGCTCGTTGGCGAGCGGCCTACAGGGCGGCGCTGGTGCTGCTGGAGAGCAGCCAGCCGTACTGCGATCCGCAGGATCCCGTGGCTCGCGCTCGTGCGCAACGTTCGCGCCGGGACACGCGCAGGTGGATCCGCGAGCAGAAGGCGCTGGCCGCCGCCGGCGGGCTTTCCCCGGTCCAGGTTCTCTTCGTCGCTCAGATCCCGGACAACTGGCGCGAGATCGACTTACGGCGCCGGTATGGCCTCGGCCGGCACGAGTCGGAGCGACCTGAGCGGTGAGACCGGCGCGACCTGAGCGGCAAGGCTGGAGCGACCTGAGCGGTACGCACAGCGCCCGAACCGAATATCGCGATTCGGGCGCTGTTTCGCCGGCTCTACGCCGCAGGGCCGATCGGTCCGCCGGGCGCTTCCCCTTCCCCGTCCGGGCCGGGCACGTCACCGGCCTGGGGCTGGTCGGACCAGAGGATCCGCAGCTGGCTCTGCAAGAACGACGTCAGCCGGTGCCGGTGGTCATTGTCGAAGACCGCCAAGGCCTCGATCTGTCTCTGCAGTGCCTCGCGCTCCACGGACAATCCCCCGACGGAATCCTCGTAGCGTTGCTGGGCGCGGAGTTTCAGCTGCTCGGCGCGCTCCCGGCCGTCGGCCACGATCCGTTCGGCCTCGGCGCGCGCGTCGGTGAGCACCAGTTCGGCCTGGCGTCGAATCTCAGCGGCCTGCGCGTCGGCATCGCTGCGGCTCAGCTCCATGCCGGCCCGGGCCTCCACCAGAGCGTCGTCCGCCTCGGCGCAGACCTTGTCGGCGTACCGGCGAGCGTCACGATGGATCTGCTCGGCCAACGCCTGGGCCTCGGCCTGCACCTCACTGGCCTGCCGCCGCACAGCGGCGATGTGACTTTCGGCAGTTCGTTGCGCCAGCGTCAGCACCTGAAGCGCGTCGTGGGGTGGAGTCGAGGTCGCGGCTCCCGGTGGAGATGCGACTGGTTCAGGCGGCGGAGTCGGCTCGGAGTGCCGTGCCGAGGAGGTCACCGGCAGGATGCCGGTCACGCTGTCCAGAGCCTTGCGGTAGAGCTGGCCCTTGACGCGGTCCGCCACCTGCTTGTCATTCATGGCCGCCTCCACGATCATCGCTCGGACCGGCGGCGCACGAGGCGTGAGCTGCGCAGAGGATTGCTGGTGAACCGGTCGAACCGGCGTCTTGAGGCATACGCGGAACCTTTCTCGATCAAGGACAGGCGCGTCGCTCCGGACCATGTCTAAACGAATCGTCGTAAAAACGGAAAAATCAGCGATCCGTCTCGGCCCCGTTCGTATGAAAACCAGATTCTTGTCACCCCATCGGTCTCGATCACGCGGACCAGAGAATGGGACGACGGGTAGGTGCCTTGTCGATCCGTCGCCGAAGATGATCGTCAACGGCGACCGACAGCCGTCGGGGGTGGCGCGGACACTTCGGCCCGGCGCTCGGCCGATCGGTCAGACGAGGACGTTCTTTTCCGGTCGAGACTGAACCTCCGACCGACGTCCAGCGTAGCAAAATGGGCGTTTTGTGATGCGAGAAAGCGATACCGCACGCGCATTTACGAGGAGGCAGTCATGGAAGAATATGACGACACCGAATGGCCGAGGCCGTGACCGCGCCCGGCAATAGCCTAATCCTTACCCTGCTCACCCTCGGCGTCTTTTTGTCCGGCGCTTATGCGATCGGCCGCATTCACCAGTGGAGAAAGTACGGCATCGAGCGGGACGAGGCCTACCGGACAGGTTACGAAAAAGCGTCCCGGGCAATCGTCGGCATGATGACCGCCCGGCATTCCGACCCTCCGCGCGAACACGGCCTCACCCGAATCCAGATCCGCCCGCGTGGTCGTCGCGGCGCACCCCACATGCCGCATCACCGGCGCTCAGCTGGCCGGCAGCAGCCGTACCGGCAGGACGAGGACGACCGCGTCGGCGCCTGACTGCCCGGAACCGGGCACCCCGCAAGGAACTCTGGATGATCGTCGAAGCGGTCTGCCCGAAAATCGCGGAGAGATGACGTTCGCGGCATTCCGTCCGTTATATCGGCGATTTAGGGTAATTAGATGTCCATTGGTAACAACGTCACCCAGGCCATCCTCTGCGGCGCGTTCTCCGTGTTGTGCGCGTACGCCGCCGGACGCGTTCATCAGTGGTACCGCTACAGCATGGATCGGGATCGATCGTTTCGCGAGGGCTACAACGACGGCTACTACGCGCTCTTCCCCCTCGCCGCCCGGGAAAGACGGTCGCCGTCCGACGTCACCGGCCTAGCCGAACCCGGCCCCCTGACCGGATCCGAGACTCGCCGCGGCAGCCGAGCCTTCGACCGGTGACGCGAACGTAGCGGTGCTCGTCAACGGCCCTCGAACGCCGGCGGGCGGCGCTGCATGAAGGCCCGCTGGCCCTCGCGCTCGTCCTCGGAGCCGACGGTCTCGGCGATCAGCGCGTGCGCGCGCGGCACCAGCGGTGGATGGGCGGCCGCCTTGATCGCCGCCTTCGCCGCCCGGACCGCGAGCGGGGCGTTGGCCGCGATCGCCGCGGCGGTGCTCAGCACGTCGGCCTCGAGTTCGTCACCGGGCACCAGCCGGTTGATCAGGCCGGCGGTCAATGCTTCCGTGTCCGCGTACACCCGGGCGGTGAAAAGCATGTCGCTCGCGTTCGCCGGGCCGACCACGTGGACGAGCGTCTGGGCCAGCGCGAACGGATAGCCGATGCCGAGCCGGGCTGCCGGGATCGCGAATCGGCTGCCGGCCGCGGCGACGCGGATGTCGGCACTGAGCGCGAGGGCCATGCCGGCGCCGAAGCAGTGGCCGCGGATCATCGCGATCAGGGGCGTGGTCAGCCCGCCCAACGTCTCGAACAACCCAGTCAGCGTCCGCTCCCACGTCTCCCGCGTCGCCGACGAGTCGTGATGCCCGGCGAACTCGGAGATGTCGGCACCCGCGGTGAAGGTGTCGCTCGCCCCCGACAGCACGATCGTCCGCACCCCAGGATCAAGGTCCATCTCCCGGACGGCGGAGCCCAGCTCGGCGAGCATGGCGGTCGACAACGCGTTACGGCGGTCCGGGTTGCTCATCGTGAGCCGCCCGACCCCGTCCCGAACCTCAGCGATGATCTCTGACACGACCAGCGACCCTACCCGGCGCGGACGGCTGCGTTGCCTGCCGGCGCACCGCGAGACAGCGGGTCAACATCGCCGGCGCGACCTGCACCGGGCCCGGCACCCGGGCGAGCACCTGGCCCGCGAAATCGTGGAACTTGTTCGTCGCGGCCAGCCGGGGGCGCGTCGTCCGCTCGAAGAAGTCGATCGCGGTCCCGCGTTCAGGGTCTCGTTGATGGTCACGTCGATCACGACCGGTCCCCCGGCAACCGCCATCCTCATTGCGTCCCGTCCTTCTCGTCGCCGGTACTCCTGGCGAGGACGAGGGGCCGATTCTGGTCGTGACAGCGTGTGGCGCAAGCCATCGCCCGGATAGTCTTTGCAGGTGACGACGCGTGTGGTGGTGCTGGGAGCCGGGTTCGGCGGGCTGGAGCTGGCGACGACGGTGGCCCTGTCGGGCGACGTCGAGGTGACGCTCATCGACCAGGCCGAGGGTTTCGTCTTCGGCTTCTCGAAGCTCGATGTGATGTTCGGCAAGGCCGACCGTGATCAGGTGCTGCACCGCTACGCCGAGATGGTGAACCCGGGGGTCCGGTTCGTCAACGCCGAGATCACCGCGATCGACCCCGTCGAGCGACGGGTCGAGACCAGTGCCGGACGTTTCGACGCCGACGTCCTGGTGGTGGCGCTCGGCGCCGATCTGGACCCGTCGGCGACGCCCGGGCTCGTCGAGGGGGGCCACGAGTTCTACACGGTGGCCGGCGCCTTCGCGGCCGCTGACGCGCTGCGCGAGTTCCCCGGCGGCCGGGTCGTCGTGGCGGTCACCTCGACGCCGTTCAAGTGCCCGCCGGCACCCAGCGAGACCGCGCTGCTCACCTACGAATACCTGACTTCCCGCGGGCTGCCGTGCGACCTCACCCTGGTCATGCCGCTCAGCACGCCGATCCCGCCGTCGCCGGACGCCTCGATCGAGGTGCTCGCCGCCTTCGAGGAGCGCGGCATCGACTTCCTACCCGAGACGCTGGTGCGCTCGCTCGACCCGACGCGCAAGGTCGCGTCGTTGAGCGACGGATCCGAGCTGCCGTACGATCTTTTCCTCGGCGTGCCGCAGCACCGGGTGCCGCCGGTGGTGGCCGAGTCGGGCCTGGCGGTCGACGGCTGGATCCCGGTCGACCCGCTGACCCTCGAAACCTCCTACCCCCAGGTGTACGCCGTGGGCGACGTGACCAGCGTCGGCACGCCCAAAGCGGGCGTCTTCGCGGAGGGCCAGGCGGCCGTGGTGGCGGCCCGCATCCTGGAGTCGATCAGCGACGGCTCCGGCCGCACCGAGTACGACGGTCGCGGCGTCTGCTACCTGGAGTTCGGCGGCGACCAGGTGGCAAAGGTGGACGTCACATTCGTGGCCGGCCAACGCCCCGTCGGCGAACTGATCGGTCCCTCCGCGTCCCTGGCGAGCGACAAGATCACCTTCGGCCGCGACCGGATCCGGCGGTGGTTCGGTCACTGATCCCCCGTGCGCGCGCATCTCGTCATCACACTGCTCACCCGGCTGCCCGTTGGGCTGGACACGTTGCGTGCCTATGTCGTCGGATTGGGCAGGCACCTCGACATCGTCGCGCGGATCGGCAACATCCAGCTCAACGTGGCATAACGCTACTTCCGTACTCAATTCCGTTGATCGATGGGTCCTCGCAGCACGTCGCGGGCCATAAGGGGCTTTCGCGGGCCATAAGGGGCTGTCGCGTGGCCCGCCGAGGGGCAAGAATGGCGAACCCGGTCCATCGAGAGCAAGGGATGACCCCTGCGCATGGCTTTGGACTTCGCCGCAGCGTATGACGAGCTGAACCCAGCCGATCATGACTATCGCTTCTATGCCGCGCTGGCAGACGAACTCCACGCCACCCGGGTGATCGACCTCGGATGCGGCACCGGAACGCTGACCCGCCTGCTGGCCGGTCAGGGCCGCGCAGCCGTCGGCATAGATCCAGACCCGGAGATGCTTCGCGTCGCCAAGGAGAAACCCGGCGGCGAGCACGTCGACTGGCGGCTGGGGTTCAGCGACCGCGCCGGAACCTCCTCTGCGGACTTCGCGGTCATGTCCGGCCACGTCGCCCAGGTGTTCCGCGACGACGACGCCTGGTCCGACGCTCTGCAGCACCTGCACCGGGCGCTTGTCCCGCACGCAGTGCTGGCCTTCGAGTCCCGTAATCCCGACGCACGAACCTGGCAGCGATGGACTCGGCAAGCGACGCTACGCACCGTGGATACCCCCGAGGGACCGGTCGAGTTCTGGCATGAGACCGCCTGGGTGTCGCTCCCTCTGGTCGCCTATGACACCCTCACCCGCAACCTGAACACCGGCGAAGAGACCTGCGACCGTGACGTGCTCGCCTTCCGGGCACCGTCCGCCCTTGCCCGCTCGCTCGAGACGGCGGGTTTCACCGTTGCCGGCCAGTACGGCGATTGGCAACGGGAACCGCTGACTGCCGACTCACCCGAGATCATCCTCGTCGCTCACCGACGTCCCTAATCGATAGCCGGCGGCAACGCAGTGCTGGCAGGGCTTCATCGACGCGGGCCACTCCACGATTCGTTGGCTGCCTACGGGGGCGTCGCGCGTGGCATGGTCGAAGACATGACTAACCGCGTACTCGGCCTGGTGGTTCATCCGCGCAACGACGTGAGCGCCTCGGTCGCCACCGTGGTCGCGCTGGCCGGGCCGAACGGGATCCGGGTCGTGGCGCGGCCGGACGACGCGGCGCGGCTCGGTGACGGGGTCGAGGCGATGGACGAGAAGGAGCTCGCCGAGACGGCCGACTTCATCTTCAGCCTGGGCGGCGACGGCACGATGCTCGGCGCCATGCGGCTGGTCGCGGGCCGCCCGACGCCGGTGCTCGGCGTCAACCACGGCAACATCGGCTTCCTGATCGAGGTCGCGCCGGCCGGTCTGCCGCGCGCCTTGGAATGGCTGATGGCCGGCGAGTTCAGCCTCGAGCCGCACAGTTGTCTCGAGCTGGCCGGTCACCCGGAACCGACGCTGGCCTTCAACGACGTGGTCCTCACCGCCACCACCCCGTGGACCGCCGTCTCGCTCGATCTCGAGATCAATGACGTACGCCACGGTTACTACCGCAGCGATGCCGTGGTGGTCTGCACGCCGACGGGTTCGACCGCGTACAACTATGCGGCCGGCGGCCCGATCATCTCGCCGTCGGCGCCGCTGATCGGTTTGACCCCGGTCGCGCCGATGTCCGGCATCACCCGCCCGATCGTGCTGGGCGGGGACGAGACCATCATGCTGCGCGCGCCGGAGCAAGAGACGCGCCTCTCCTTCGACGGCGCGGTCACCTTCACCACCGAGGCCGGCTCCGACATGGTTCTGCGCATGCGGGCGAACACCGTGAACGTGGTCCGTTTCGACCAGGATCGGCACGGCGCCCGGGCGCGGGTGAAGCTCAGCCTGCTCGACCTGCCGTTGCGCCCCGATCAGCTCGTCGAGCTCATCCCCGAGGAGCTGCGCGACCGCGGCCGGCTGCCTCGCCTTTGAGGTTTGCCGAGTTCGTGCCAGCTCTTCTCGGCCAGGCTGCTTCCGGTCCGCGGTTCCGCGTTCGACCTGGCAGACTTTCTTCGCCCAGGAATCAGGCGCAGCACCTGATCAGGAAGTCTTTCCTGCGCCCAGTTCTGTCCGGATTCGTCACGGTCAGACGTATGCAAAACGGACCACGCGTGGTAACCTGCATACCAGGCAAGCCAGGACATTACAGCAAGGTGGACTACCACGCCGTCTTGCCACGGAGTCAAGTGCCATCGGCCATAAAGACCGAGTCACCGGGAGCGCGACCGGCAAGTCCCAGCCTCGCAGCGGACCACCGCCGTACGCCAGAGCCGGTTAACCATATTTTGGCCACAGCGGCTCGCGGTCACCGTCGCGACACGCCGGCCGAGAGGAACATCCTGCTGATCATTCGAGGTCCCGCCTCGGAGCCGGATACAGCGTTACGCGAACGAGCAAACCGTCGCCCGGGCGTGACGACAAAGCGAGCACTTCCACCATCGCCCAACGGCCGCCGGTCGTCCTCAAGCACGCAGCGTCGCCTACCTCCGCGTTGCCCGACTTGATCGAGCTGATCGCCCGAGCAGCGCTCAGACCGCGACAGTCCAGAGAGCCTGACTCCACCATTATGAGCCCGCCGGGCTTGGAGATCGGTTCGGCGGTTCGGGCACGTAGAGTTCCCAGACGCGCGGCACCGAGGACTGACCACTCAAGTACAAATCGCGGTCGCCATCACCGGGCTCACTTTCGCCGGCTCCGTAGTTCTTGAGCGGATTCTCGTTGCCCTCGATGTCGATGTCATAGGCGTAGCCACGATCCATCAACAAGTCATAGGTCCGCCTTCCGCTGCTGTCGGTTTGCATGCCGCGGACAACGCGCGGGATCCGCTCGACCGCCGGCAGTGGTCCGGCACTTGGCGAACTCGGCGATCCAGCAACCGACGGCCGGGCTTGTGGATCGCCTTTGAGAAGGACCGGAAGCGACGGCGCCAGGACGGCTACTACACCAAAGATCAAGACAACTCCGACGTGATGGCGGCCATCCAATCCGGAAGCGATGTCGCGGCCGGCATGCAAAGTCACCCCGTTGGAGGTTTCCTGCGGAGCAGCCGTGACTGCTTCTTCACTCGGTCTCGACGCCATCGAGTTCCGATCGAGACGGGAAATACCAAGGTGCACCACGATCGCGCATACGATTAGAACGGACCAGAAGAACCACCAGCGGGGCTCGAAGTCATCAGTCAGGACATTTGTGACAACACCGGCCGCGCTCAGGATAACTATTGAGATGGCGCCGAGGTAGGCACGCCATTTGTGATTCATCGCTGTCGCCCCCCTTCTCAAGACGGCAGCGACTCTAGCCACGAACCGAAGATCAAAATACCGTCGAGTCAGTCACCTATCCGACCGGCAGCGAATGCGTCTCGACTTGAACCGGCCGGGCCGCGCCGTCCGTACTTCTGCACTCGTTCAAAGAACGCTGGCGCCGCGCGGCAGAAATCTGCCCCGGTTCCCTCCATTTGGTGGAAGCAGTCGAGCGGTCGATCTTGCAAAAGCGTTCGCAGCCGCTGACCCTTTCCTTGAGCATCGCGTCGTGCGTGCCCGACGCAGCCGGGAAGATACCTTTCTCCTGTCCGGGGCCGCGGGGTCGTGATATTTGCAAGGAGGTCGCACCGATGTCCGTCAGCGATCCGCTGCCCGGGAAGCATCCGTTGCTGCCGCCAACGCCCAACCTCTCCGAGTACGAGTTCGAAGACTTCACCGAGCGCCTGCTCAGTGCGAACAGATTCTCGCCGGGCCCGGCACGCCGGGTGATCCGGGTCGAGCGGTGGGGCCGGCGTGGCGATGCCCAAGACGGCATCGACTTCGAGGGTGAATACAGCGACGGAAAGACCGCCGCTTGGCAGTGCAAACGGTACGACAAGCTGACGCCCGCAGACGTCCGGGAGATCGTGCGAGTCTGCACCTTCTCGGCCGATGTGTACTACCTCGTCTTCTCCGGCGAGGCATCGCGCGATGTCAGGAACGAGATCAAGAAGCACTCCAAATGGCAGCTACTTGATCAACGGGCAGGAAACCGTCCGGCCGGTGCGACGTCCTGGCACCTCGAGCGTGACCCAGGTCTGCGGCACAAGGAATCCGGCCCGGAACTGGGCGGCGGAGAGGCGGTTGAGCAGGCGGGCCAGACCGTGCGGGCGTCCGCCGCGGTACATCCAACGCTTCACCGGGCTCCCGATCAGCATGCCGGCGCCTCCGGGTACGCGTATAGCTCGATCAGCCGGTGACGAGCAGCCTGCAGCCGGTGCGACACGACGTCGAGCATCCGGCCGGTCAGCTCACGCCCGAGATCGGCGTCCTCAGCGATCAGCGCACGCACCCGCGCGGCGTCGAACTCGACGGCATGCACGTCGTCGGCCACCACGGCACCGAACTGCCAGCGGAACGGCGGTCGCATCCACGACCAGCCGACCGGTGCGCCCGGCCCGGCCCGGTCGACCGTGATGTCGCCTCGTCCGGGTACGTAGAAGTCGATCGCGACCGCTCCGGAGCTGATCAGCCAGAAGCGGTCGGCGGGCGCGTCCTCGCGGCACAGCCGGTGCCCGACGCCGTGGAACACCGGTCGCCCGACCACCGCGAGCCGCTGCAGCCAGCCGGCTGGAAGGTCAGCGACGAAGTCGTTCAGGGCGAGCAGGTCGAAGACACTCAGCATGAAACCTCCCCGCAGAGGGCGCGGAGCCCGGTGGCGGCCGGGCTCCGCGCGATGATCAGGCGACGTAGAAGACGCCGGCGCCAGTGGTGTCGGTGTCTTCGAAGGCGACCTGAAGCTTGTCGATCACCTCGACGACGCCGGGCACCTGCCGGGTGAGGCGGACGGCCAGGTTGGCGGTGGAGCGGCGGTCGACCTCCCCGGTCAGCCGCACCACGCCGCCGTCGACGGCGACGCTCACCCGGTCGGCGCCCTCGTGCAGCAGCGCGCCGAGGACGCTCTCGGTGATATCCGCGCTGATCTCGTCGTCCGGGCGCAGGTGGACCTTGAGCAGGTCGCCGCGGGAGACGATGCCGATCAGCCGGCCGAGGTCGTCGACGACCGGCAGCCGCTTGACGTTCTCGGCATCCATGAGCCGCGCCGCGGCGGCGATGGGCGTCTTGCTGAGCACCACGACCGGTGGGCTGCTCATCAGATCGGCGGCGGCGCCCGCGAACGCCTTGGCTCGCTCACCCCGGCGGCGGCGGCCCTCGAAGAGCCGGGGCTGCTCGTCGCCCGCGTACTCGATCTTGCGCAGGAGGTCCGTCTCGGAGATCACGCCGGTCACATGCTGGTATTCGTCCACGACCGGCACGGCGCTGAAGCGGTGACCGATCAGGAGGTCAACCACTTCGCGGTAGGAGGCGGCCGGCTCCACCGACACGACCGCCTTGGTCATCACGTCGTCCACTTTCCACGCTGTCATGGCAGCCTCCTCGCTTCTCATCTGCCGACGCTACGAGGCGGAAACCGGGTCGGGCAGGGCCGAAAGACCCTCGGCGCGCTGCCTGATGCCCTGCAGCATCCGGCGTTCCATGATCAGGCTGCCGGGCGCCATCACCACGTCGTACAGGGCTCGGACCGCTCGGTTGCCGCCCGGCGGGGTGATGCGGTTCCGGCTGATCAGCCGGGTCCGGGCTCCGTCCGGGCGCAGGTGGAAGATCCATACCCAGGCGCCATCCTCGGAGCGGAACGCCAGAGTGCGTTCGGCCTCGCATATCTCCACCCGCATGGCGGGCCCGTTCGAGCCGAGCGGCAGAGTGTCACCGACGGCCAAATCTTGGAACTGCGGCAGGATCTCGTCGGCGCTGTGCATGTTCAGCCCGAACAGGTTCTCGATCCAGTCGTACGTGTAGGCGCCGCCGCGACCGCTGCCCATCTGCGCCAGCCACGGCCAGATCGCCGACGGGGCGGCGTCGATGGTCACCGCACGGGTGGAGATGAGGCCGGCGTCCGGCAGCAGGTCGTCGCCAAGAAGGGCGCCGGCGACCTCCTCCGGTGTGGCGCCCCACGTGACGTACCGGCGGCGTGCCCACGGGGAGACGGCCACCGCCAAGCCGGCGCCGGCGATCAGGAGTGCGGCCTTCATCGCGACAGCACCACCTTCAGCGCGCCGGAGTGGGCCGAGTCGGCGAAGACGTCGTACGCCGCCATGAACTCGTCCAGGCCGAACCGGTGCGTGACCATGGGGCCGGGGTCGAGTTGCCCGGCGACGAGCATGTCGAGCAGCGCCGGCGTCGAGGACGTGTCGACCAGGCCCGTGGTGATGGTGACGTTGCGGATCCACAGGTCCTCGAGGTGCAGGGTGGCGGGTTTGCCGTGCACGCCGATGTTGGCGACTCGTCCGCCCGGCCGCACGAGTGCGGCGCACAGCTCGAACGTCTGTGGGGTGCCGACCGCCTCCATCGCCACGTCGGCGCCGAGGCCGCCGGTCAGCTCCCGGACCGTGCCGAGCGGGTCGTCCGCGCCGGCCACGACCGTGATGTCGGCGCCGAATATCTTCGCCGCCTGCAACCGGCTCTCCGCCTTGTCGATGACGACGATGTGGGCCGGCGAGTACA
>DASRYP010000470.1:0-6257 GCA_035687165.1 Actinoplanes sp.
TGCAGGAACCCAGCGGCGAGGACGTGCTGAAAGAGATCAACGGGTACGACCTGACGACCGGCAAGCTGCTGTCGTCGTTCACCGAGATGAAGCCCGACGGCTCCACCTCCGGCGGCTGCTGGATCTACACCGGCGTCTACCAGGACGGCGTCAACCAGGCGGCCCGGCGCAAGCCCGGCTCGGAGCAGGACTACGTCGCGCTCGAATGGGGCTGGGTGTGGCCGGCCAACCGGCGCACCCTCTACAACCGCGCCTCGGCCGACCCCGAGGGCAACCCGTGGTCGGAACGGAAGAAGTACGTCTGGTGGGACGCCGGCAAGGGCGAATGGGTCGGCGACGACGTACCCGACTTCGAGAAGACCAAGCCGCCGTCCTATCGGCCCCCCGAGGGCGCCACCGGCGTCGCGGCGATCTCGGGTGACGACCCGTTCATCATGCAGGGCGACGGCAAAGGCTGGCTGTACGCGCCGAGCGGGCTGATCGACGGCCCGATGCCGACCCATTACGAGCCGGCCGAGTCGATGGTCCGCAACCCGCTCTACGAACAGCAGGCCAACCCGACCCGCAAGCTCTACCAGCGGGCCGACAACCCGACCAACCCGAGCCCACCGGAGAAACACTCCGAGGTCTTCCCGTACGTCTTCAGCACCAGCCGGCTCACCGAGCACCATACGGCCGGCGGCATGAGCCGTCAGCTGGCCTACCTCTCCGAGCTGCAACCGGAGATGTTCGTCGAGGTCTCGCCCGAGCTGGCGGCCCTGCGCGGCCTGCGACACATGGGGTGGGCGCACATGATCACGGCCCGCGCCGCGATCGAGGCGAAGGTGATGGTCACCGAACGGCTCGCCCCGCTGCGCATCGAGGGCCGGGTCGTGCATCAGCTCTGGATGCCGTACCACTGGGGTGGTGAGGGACTGGTCACCGGTGACTCGGCCAACGACCTGATCGGCATCACGCTCGACCCCAACGTGCTCATCCAGGAGAGCAAGGTGGGCACCTGCGACATCCAGCCCGGACGCCGCCCGACCGGCCGTGATCTCCTGCGGTACGTGCAGGGCTACCGTGACCGGGCGGGGCTGACCGCCGACCACTACACGCCGATCATGACCGTGGGGGACGACGATGGGCAGAGATAGCCTGTACGGTCCGATCGATCCGGCGACCGACGCCGGCTACACCGATCCGCCGCCGCGGGTGGGGTTCTTCACCGACACCTCGGTCTGCATCGGGTGCAAGGCGTGCGAGGTGGCCTGCAAGACCTGGAACGCCGTGCCCGACGACGGGTTCGACCTGCTCGGCCACTCGTACGACAACACCGGCGGCCTCAGCGCGGACTCGTGGCGGCACGTCGCCTTCATCGAGCAGCCCTCGTCGCACGGCCACGGCGCTTTCGACGGCCTACCGGTCGGGCCGCCCGTTGATGCGCTGGCCGCCGCGAGCACTGCCGGGAACGCCGCCGCGAGCACCGCCCAGTTCCTCGGCATGCCGATGACCGACCTGCCGGGACGCGTGAACGAGGCGCCGCGCACCGACTTTCGCTGGCTGATGATGTCGAACGTGTGCAAGCACTGCACCCACGCCGGCTGCCTCGACGTCTGCCCGACCGGCGCCCTGTTCCGCACCGAGTTCGGCACGGTCGTGGTGCAGGACGACATCTGCAACGGCTGCGGCTACTGCATCTCCGGCTGCCCGTACGGGGTGATCGACCGGCGTGCGGACGACGGCCGGGCGTGGAAGTGCACGCTCTGCTACGACCGCATCGGCGACGGCCTCGAACCGGCCTGCGCGAAGGCCTGCCCGACCGAGTCGATCCAGTTCGGCGAGCTCGATGAACTGCGCGAACGGGCCGCCAAACGGGTCGAGACGCTGCAGGAACAGGGCGTAACCTCGGCCCGGCTCTACGGCAACGACCCGTCCGACGGCGTCGGTGGCGACGGCGCGTTCTTCCTGCTTCTGGACGAGCCCGAGGTGTACGGGTTGCCGCCCGACCCGCACGTGCCGACCCGCGACCTGGTCAAGATGTGGAAGCGCGCCGGTCTGGCCGCTCTGACGATGGCCGCCACCGCGGTCGTCGCGTTCGCCGGGAGGCGCAAGTGACCCAGCCCAACGGCCGGAAACGTGGCGGCGGCGGGGGTGGCGGCGATCGGCCGATGGTTCCGAAGGCCGACTTCCAGTCGTACTACGGTCGCCCGATCGTGCGGCCACCGGTCTGGACCCACGACATCGCGATCTACCTGTTCACCGGCGGTCTCGCCGCGGGCTCGGCGATCCTCGCGGCGGGCGGCCAGGCCACCGGCGACGTGGTGCTGCGCCGCGCGGGCCGGGCCGCGACGATGGGGGCACTCGGCGCCAGCGCGTTCTTCCTGATCAAGGACCTCGGCCGGCCGGAACGCTTCATCAACATGCTGCGGGTGATCAAGCCGACGTCGGCCATGTCGATCGGCACGTGGATCCTGAGCGGCTTCGGGGGCGTGGCCGGGGTGGCGGCGGCCGCCGAGTTCGCGCCGCTGCTGCCCTCGTACGGAGCACTGGGGCTGGTGCGGCGGGTGCTGCCGCCGGTGGGCGCGGTCGCGGGATATGGAGCCGCCGCGCTGGCGCCGGGCCTGGCGACGTACACGGCGGTGCTTTTCTCCGACACCGCGGTGCCGAGCTGGAACGCCGTCTACCCGGACCTGCCCTTCGTCTTCGCCGGAAGTGCCCTGGCCAGCGGCGCGGCGGTCGGGCTGATCGCGGGGCCGAGCCGGCCGTCGGTGCGGTTGGCCGCGATCGGTGCGGCGCTCGAGCTGGCCGCCGGCCACCGCTGCGAGACGGCGTACGGACTGGTGAGCGAGCCCTACACGACGGGCCGGGCCGGCAAGTATCTGCGTGCCGCCCGTTGGCTGAACACGGCCGGGGCGATCGGCGCGGTGGTCGGGCGCCGCAGCCGCGTGGTGTCGGCGCTGGCCGGGACCGCGCTGCTGGCCGGATCGCTGATGACCCGCTTCGGGGTGTTCCAGGCCGGCGTCGAGTCGGCCAAGGACCCGAAATACACGGTCATCCCGCAGCGGGAGCACCTGGACAGCCGCAAGGTCAACGTCCCGACACCGGCCGCGCCTCCCACACCCTCGACGCCGGTCGTGCCCCCCACCCCGGCGCCGTGACCTCGCGCTCGGCCTGCGCTCCAGGTCAAGACCGGACTTCGAGGGTCTTTCCATCCGTACGCCGCGGGACGAGCTCGCCGACCACCGGGAAGCCCGGAACCTCACCGGCCACCAGCAGCCCGCCGGAGGTCTGCGCGTCGGCCAGCAGGAGCAACTCGTCCTCACGCACACCGGCGTCGAGGTGGGGGCGCACCCAGTCGAGGTTGCGGCGGGTGCCACCACTGACGTACCCGTCGGCCAGGGCCTGGCGGGCGCCGTCGAGATAGGGGACCGCGGCCGCGTCGATGCGGGCCGTGACGCCACTGGCCCGGGCCAGCTTGTGCAGGTGACCGAGCAGCCCGAAGCCGGTCACGTCGGTCGCGCACACAGCGCCGATCCTCAGCGCGGCCGCCGACGCCCCCAGGTTGAGCTGGGTCATGGCGTCGATCGCGTGCTGAAAGACCTCGCCGGTCGACTTGTGCCGGCTGTTGAGCACGCCGATGCCGAGCGGCTTGGTCAGCGTCAAGGGCACCCCCGCGACCCCCGCGTCGTTGCGCATGAGCCGCTCCGGGTTGGCGATGCCGGTGACCGCCATGCCGTACTTGGGCTCCGGGTCGTCGACGCTGTGCCCACCCCCGACGTGGCAGCCGGCCTCCCGAGCGATGGCGAGCCCACCGGCCAGCACCTCGGCGGCCAGCTCCATCGGCAGCAGATCCCGAGGCCAGGCGAGCAGGTTGATCGCGACGACGGGCGTGCCACCCATCGCATAGACATCAGACAGCGCGTTGGCGGCGGCGATCCGACCCCAGTCGTACGCATCATCGACAACCGGCGTGAAGAAGTCGGCCGTGGCCACGACCGCGGTGCCGCCCGCCAGGCTGACGACGGCAGCGTCGTCCCCGTCGTCGAGGCCGACCAGCATCTCGCCGGGCCCGTTCGGAGCCCCCGTGCCGACCAGCCCGGCCACCACGGCCTCCAGCTCACCGGGCGGAATCTTGCAGGCACAGCCGCCGCCGTGCGCGAACTGGGTCAGCCGAGTCGCATCAGTCGTGGTCACGTCCCCCACTCTGGCACGGCGGTGATCATCCTGCCCAGCCAGGCGCTATCGTGGTCCGTGGAGGCGTTCAGGTGGCTGGTGCTCCTCCCGGTCTTCAACACCGGTGTGGCCCGGCATCCGGGCCAGGCGGGTTCGATTCCCGTCCGCCTCCGCCAACCACCTGGTCAGCTTGGTCCGCTCGGCCTGTTCGGCAGGGCGACATGGACGCACGTGAGGACCAAGTCGCGGGCCACCAGGAAGCGTCCGCGCATCGGGTTGAGAGGGAGTTCGACGTCGACCAGCAGGTCGGCCGTGAAGGTGCGGTCGAGCGGGTCGATCGTCAGCTCGGCCTCGTCGAAACCGAGCCAGCGGGCGGTCAGCGGGTGCCAGGCTTTGTAGACGGATTCCTTGGCGCTGAAGAGCAGACGGTCCCAGCGGACCGCCGGGTCGATCCGGGCCAACTGGTCGAGGTGGTCACGTTCGGTCTGGTTCGTGACCATGCCCAGGACGTCGCCGGGCAGCGGTTTGTTCGGTTCGGCGTCGATCCCGATCGACGCCAGGTCGGCGGCGCGGGCGACCGCGGCGGCGCGGTAGCCGACGCAGTGGGTGATGCTGCCGACGATGCCCTCGGGCCACAGGGGTTCGCGGGTGGAGCCGGTCAGGATCGGTACGGCGGGGTGGCCGAGCCGGGCCAGCGCGGTCCGCGCGGAGCG
Organism: Actinoplanes sp.; assembly: GCA_035687165.1. Taxonomy (GTDB): domain Bacteria; phylum Actinomycetota; class Actinomycetes; order Mycobacteriales; family Micromonosporaceae; genus Actinoplanes. Next base: position 4,869 of record DASRYP010000470.1, read on the forward strand.
CCGTGCGGTGACGAACTCGCGACGCCGGCCCTCGACCGCCGTGGCGATCAGGTGCTCCTCGCCCGGGTAGGGCGGCTCGCCGTCGATGTCCTCGAAGGCCTCCACCGCCACGGCGACGTCCGGCACGATCTGTTCCAGCACTGGCCGATTCTCCATCGCGGCCGGAGCGTGCACTGTCACCGGGGCCACCAGGGCGATACGTCGGCAGCCTGTTCCGGCCGGGCGCGGTGCCAAAAAGTGGAGCTGGCCGCGGTCGCCGGCTGAGGCCGGTGGGGAGACCTGGGGCTATCGGATTCGGCGGCGGTCGTCGGGGAGGCGTTCGGTGCTGCCGCGGCGGTCGAGCAGTTCAAGGAGCGGCACGGCCACCCGCCGGCTGGTGTCGAGGGCACGTCGGGCCTCGCTGAGCGTGAACGGCTGCGGCAGGCCGGCGAGGACTCCGCCGGCCCGGTCGACCGCGTCGGCCGCGAGCACGACCTGCGGCGAGAGCTGTACGACCAGGCCGGTGCGGGCGGCGGCGGCCAGCTGGCGTGGGCCCAGACCGAGCGCGGTGAGGTCGTTGGCCTCGGGCGCGGCGAAGGGACTCAGGCCGTCGAACGCCCTCTTGACCAGCGCGACCAGCTCGTCCGGCGGCCCGGACGAAGCCGCCGTCACCCGGCCGCCGCGGGCCGACAGGGGCGGCCGGATCAGGGCAGTCACCAAGGCGCGGTCGGGCAGGCCGAGGCGGTGCCGCAAAGCGTCGAGAGGCATACCGGGCTCGAGCGGGTGCTCCCGCAGGTACGAGGCGACTTCGCCGGGCAGCCGCTCGCCGAGGGCGGACCAGTAGGCGGGATCGGCATACCAATCGCCGGACACGGGCACGATGGCCGCGACCGCCGGGCTCGAGGGCGCGGTGGAAAGGAGGATGCCCATCGCGGCCAGGTCGCCTGCGCGGATCAACTGACGGCGGGACAGCTCGGCGGCCAGATCGGGGTGGCCGTCCAGAGTGGACAGAACCGAGGCTCGGGCGGCTGCCGCGCCCCGGCGTTGAAGACCGGGCGGGACCAGGTCGAGGACGGTGACGCCGCCGGCCACGTGGTGCAGGCCGGGGTCGCGCAGCAGGGCACGGTCGCCGATCCGCAGGGGGAGCGGGCGGGACAGACGCAGGCGGGCCGTGTCGGAGCCGAGCGGGCGTACGCGCACGGGTACTGCGGCCGAACCGGCGTGCAGGGTCATCGTGGCGGGCAGGTCGGCCGTGGGGTCGCCGTGGACGCGTACGTCGATCAGGTCGGTATGCCGGAAACGACCCGGAGTGAGCAGGGCGTCCCCGCGGCCCACGTCGTCCCGGGCCGCGCCGCGCAGGTTCACCGCGACCCGGGCCACGGCGCTCACCGAGTCGGCGGGCTTTCCCAG
>DASRYP010000471.1:0-3812 GCA_035687165.1 Actinoplanes sp.
GTACCGTGTCCGTTGTGGTCGGTCGCGTCGCCGTCGTCGGTGATGAAGTCGGCCCTCTCGGCGACCCGTCCGGCCAGGTCGGGGTGACCGAAGTCGGCCCCGGTGTCGAGCACCGCGACGCGTACGCCCCGGCCGGTGAAGCCTTTCCGCCACGCGTCGGGAGCGGAGATCTGGGTGAGGTTGGTGTCGAGGCGACCGATGCCGCGCAGCGGGGTCGCGCGGACGCGGTGGTCCAGCCAGATCTTCGCCGCGCCGGTGGTGACCGGCGAGGACTTGCGCGCGGCGTCATCCTGCTTCTTCGGCAGACGGACGGCCACGGCGCCGATGCTGGGCAGGGCCTTCCCGGCGATCTTCGCGCTGCCGGACGGCCGGACGATCACCGGCAGATCAGCGGATCGGGCATCGTCGTACCCGTTCTCGATTAGGGTGGTGACGTCGAAGAGGTCCTCGTCGTACCGGCTGCCGATCAGCGCGGCAACGCCGGCCGGAATGACGTGGACGTGCCCGTCCGGGTCGCAGCGCCGCAGAATGGCGCCGCCGGCCTTGGTGGGCGTGACCCGGACACCGCCGCACCCCGAGATGTCCGGGTCGACGGTAACGACATCGCCGGTGATCAGGGTGACGGTGTAGGGCGTGGTGCCATTGCTGCTCGACCGCGGCGCGGCATACCCGGCGGTGGCCGGTACCGCGATCAGCCCGACGGCAAGTAAGCCGGCGGCAAGCAGGTGGCGGGTCCTCACGATCATGGAGGCTCCTTGTGGATCTTGCACTGGGTGCGCTGATCGTGCACGCCATTCCCTCGAAGATCCACAGGCTTCCCGCGTTAATTTACATAAAGTTAAGAATCTCCCAGCGCCCGCCGGATTCCTGACCGACAAGCCGAACCGACCCCCCCCACCGCCAGCCCCCGAACCCAGGGGGTAGTCTTATGAAGTCAACGCGGGGTGGAGCAGCTCGGTAGCTCGCTGGGCTCATAACCCAGAGGTCGCAGGTTCAAATCCTGTCCCCGCTACCACAGAAGTGCAGGTCAAAGGCCGTTCATCCGTCTGGGTGAACGGCCTTTGTGTACTCCGTGGTCGCATGGTGGTCGCAGACGAAAGAACAGCAACTGGTGACCCAGGCCACCCCATGGATGGCTGCCGATTTTGGCCCTGATCGGGGCTCGGCCGTGTGGTATGACACCCGGAGCCTCTGGCCGTGGTAGGGATGGGCTGGCTGTGTTGCGTAGGCAGTGCTGGGCCCGTGGTTACGGCTGCTCGGTCGGCCTCCCGGCACCCTGCGAGTTGATGAGCTTCCGGTGGCGGCCGGTCTCGACGGCTGTCTGCTTCGCCTCACCGTCGGTGACGACGTCGAGAAGGTGTGGGCCGTCGCGGGCGTTTGCTTGGGTTCGCCGGAACTGGGCATGCGGGCGGTTTCCCGTGGGGGAGTCTGGGGTTGGCATCTGTCGTTCCGCCTGGGTTTACGGCGGTACGAGCGAACCTCGAGCAGGAGTTCAGGCAGTGGCGGAACGGGTGATCTGGACTGCGGAAAAGGTCCGCGAGCTGGGTTTGGTGACGAACTTGGAGACAGCCGGGCAGATTCTCGGTATGGGCCGTAGTAAGGCGTACGAGATGGCACGTTACGACGAGTTCCCGGTCCCTGTGATGCGAGCCGGGCGCAAGTACACGGTGTCGGTCACCGCGATCCTGAAGTATTTGGGCGTGGAGTAGGCCGAGCGTGCAGCCGGGAAGAGCCGTGGAGCTCACTCCGCCCGTCTGCAGGAAGCCGGGAACGACGTCTTGCACCTGGCTCGGGGCGGGCGCCTGGCCACCTTGCGTTGGCCCGGTGTGCGGCTGGCATGCTGGCCGAGGGCCGAGCCCCTCGACCCCCACGGTGTGGCTGTTGCGGTTTGTAGTGGCCGAACCCCCCAAGGTGTGGTCCTCCAGGTGGGTGTTGCGGGCGGTGGCGGGCCTGTGGTTACGGCCTGTCACTGGGCACGGGACGGTTGGGGGCAGAGCGGTCGGCCGCTGCTCTCAGCTGGGTGATGACGGCGTCGGGCTCGGCAAGGCAGCGCCAGGCGGGGACCCGGCGCGTGGGTAGGCCGGGCCCCATCAGGTCCACCCGGGCCAGCGTGGTTCGTAGGTGTCGGCCGTGGTCTGTGTCCGCGGGTGCGTCGATGAGCACCGCGAGGTCGCCGGCTGGATCGGTCAGGACGAGGTCGTAGTGGTAGCCGTCGATCAGCGCGGCGCGGCGCACGGCGAGGCCGGCGTCCGAGGCAGCACGGTGCAGGGCGTCCGCCGCGGGCAGGTGGCCCGGCTCGGGCTCGGGCTCGGTGTCCTCGCCCCTGGCGTAGCTCGACAGGATGCCCTGCTGTCCCGACCACCATGACTGGTCGCCGACGACGACCAGCATCGCCTTCGCCCGCGTGATCGCGACGTTCCACAGGTTCGTCTCGTTCACCAGCCAATTGCGGGTCGTGTCGGCGATGCCGTGCGCGCCGACCGGCGAGATCACCATGATGTCGCGCTGGCCGCCCTGGAAGCGGTGCGCCGTACCACATACGACCTCGTCCTCGGTCCATCCGGCCATGGCCAGCGCTCGCTTCAGCTGGGTTTGTTGTGCCGTCAACGGCGTGACCACCCCGAGCTCGGCCTTCGGGAATTGCGTCCGAAGCTCGTCCAGTGCCGCGATCACCGCCGTGACCTCGGGCTCGTTGTATCCGGATCCTCTCGTGCCCCGCTCGGCCCGACCCGGCACATGGCGCCAGACGACGGCGGGATCTGCCCGTGGTGTCAGGGCGTGGGTCCGAGTCAGCACCACGAGACGGCCCTGGTAGACCTCACGGTTTGGTGCTGCGACGATCTGCGGATGACATCGGTAGTGCTCGTCGAGGAGATGAACGGCAGGCGCGGCGGAGGCGAAGGCGTCGTACGCCGAGTAGCTCGTGAAGGACAGCCGGCGCGCGTCACACCAGGCCTCGCCTAGACCCGCCGCACCACGGTACGCAGCGTCCTCCTGACTCGGCAGGGGCCGTACCGGGGCGAGTTGGCGGGGGTCGCCGATGATCAATGCCCGCCGGGCCCGAAAGAGCATCGGCAGCACCGCCGCGATGGTGCAGGCGGCGGCCTCGTCGATGACGACGAGGTCGAAAATCGCCGGCCTGGGTGGCATCTTGCGAACAGACAGCGCCGTCGTGGCCCACGCCGGCAATACCCGCAGCAGATCCTGGAACCGACTCCAGGTACGCGGCGGTGAGCTGGACAGATCCTCACTCCGCCGCTGAAGGACAGCCGTACCGCCCCGGACGCGTCGTGCCACCTGAGCGGCGGTCAAGGCCCGGCTCAGCCGCGGTCGGTCCTCCGCCGTGTAGGCCGACAGCCGTCGCCACACCGTGTCCGCGTCTTCGAGGGCGGCCGAGGCCTCGTACGCCGTGAGCCACCTCAGCTCTACTGTGACCCGGCGCGCGAACTCCTCGAGGCCGGTGCGGTCCACCACGCCGTACGTGCGCAGAGCCCGGCGGGACCACCAGCCGAGCCATCGATGGCGGAGCCCGCGATCGGCGCGCCGGACGAGACGGTGCAAGGCTTGACTCCCCGCCGGCAGATCAGGAGCCGGTGAGGTCTGTCGCTCGATCGCCAGATCCCACAGGTCACGGTCGAGGAGGGCCCGTTCGTTCAGGCTCGTGCGGGCCGCGTCGATGCGGTCGCCCAGTATGCGCAGCTCGCCCGCGGGCGTCTGCTCGTCGAGCACGGGACCGTTAGCGTGGGTGGAGATCAGCTCGGCGAGCAGCTTCGGTTCCTGAGCGAGGTATTGCTTGTTGCCGCTGCGGATGA
>DASRYP010000472.1:0-6448 GCA_035687165.1 Actinoplanes sp.
CGCGGTATGCGGATACCGGCCATGACGTCGTCGTAGCCGATGCGGTCATGGCGGTGACCGGCGGTCAGGGAGCGGGAGACGCGACGGCTGTGCAGGTCGGCGGCCAGGTGCACCTTGGTGCCGAACCCGCCCCGGGAGCGACCCAGGGCCTCGGGCTCGGTGGTGGGACCGGTCGCCGTCAGGATTTTGACTGGTCGGCCGGGCGCTGGTGGCGGGCACCGGCGGCGTGCTGGTGAGCACGCACGACGCTGGAGTCGATACCGACGGTCCACTGCGGGTCTGCGATATCGGCGTCCAGGCGGAGCCGTTCGGCGATACGTTCCCAGGTACCGTCGAGGGCCCAGCGGCGTTTGCGCTGGTAGACGGTTTTCCAGTTCCCGAAGCGGGCGGGCAGGTCTCGCCAGGGGATACCGGTGCGTTCGCGGAACAGGACGCCGGAGATGACGGTGCGATGGTCACGCCAATGGCCGCCTCGGGGCGGGTTCTCGGGCAGTAGCGGCTCGAGCAGGTCCCACTCGGCATCGGTGAGTTCGAATCGTGCGCTCATACGTCTGGGTTAAACACCGACACATCCCTCAGATCATCCCAAGATCCACCCAGATCATCCCAAGATCCACGAGACACGGCCTAGCGGCCGGATGAATGGGACAGCGAACATTGGCTTTTCACTGGGGATCCGGAGACGGCGGAGACCGCCATCTGGCGCTGCGATGGCCCCGGCTGCCACGTCGCGGTGCTCGGCAGCGGGAGTCTGTGTCACTCCTGCGAGGATCAATGGGTCGCCAGCGGGTTGAGCCGAGAGGAGTTCGTTGCGTCCGGCGGACGCACGATGGTGCGGTCGGTGCCTGGAACGCGGCCGTCGTGCTGGGTCGAACGCGACGGGGTGAGGTGCGCGCAGGAGTCGTCCATCATGGGCGTCTGCTCGATTCACCACGGCCAATGGCGCTACCGGGTCCAGCGGGGGTTGACCTCGTTGAACCTCGAAGACTGGCTGCGGGCATACGCCGAGCCGAGGCCGGTTCCCCTGCCCTGCCGGGTGGGTGCCTGCGCCAGCAGTGCGACCCGGCGGCTGCCGCTGTGCACCTACCACCGGATCCGGTGGTAGGTGCATCGCAAGATGACGGGCCTGATCGACCCGACCGACGCTGACCTGGACGGCTGGATAGCGGGGCAAAGTCCCTATCTGACCGGTTTCCAGTTCTCGCTGATCGGGTTGCCCGAGTTGCTGCGCCATGAGCTGCTATACGCCTTGGCCGTGCGCGACAAGCAGCGCCACACGCTCAGCCCGCACGCGACCCGGATGGTGATCCGTGGTCTGGCCGGCGTGGAGTCGATCGCCGCGCTGATCGGCAAGACGCTTCCCGGCCGCAGTCACATCGACGGCAACGGCAGAGCGCACTGGAACGACATCGTCCGGGTGGTGCGCAACGCGTTCGGCCGGTTCCGCGGCATCGACCCGCTGGATCAACCCGTGTGGGAGCTGAGCGACCTGGGCCTGCCCTCGCGCACCCGCTCCGGTGTCCGCGTCAACCCGCGCCAGCTGGACGTCACCCGGTTGCGGCAGGGCTGGTTGCGTCAACTGCTGGCGGGCTGGGTCAGGGAGACGAACCCGGACAACGCCGCGTTCCGTCGGGCCTTCGACGCCTGTCTGGCGGCGTCGCAGGCCCTGGCCGCGCGGCCGGGCGGCGGTCACGACCCGGGCGCGTTGAAGGCAACCGACATGGACGCCGTCGTCACGGTCATCCGCAACCGGCAGCGCCGCGGCGGCAGCGGCCCCCTGTCTTATGCCGCTCGCTCGGAGGTGCTCAGCTCGTTCTGCAAACTGCTGGACGCGGGCCGCCGCCTTCAGCTGCTTGACCATCTCGCCTCCGCGTTCGCCCGCCAGCAGCACCACACGATCCCGTACGAGGACTCCTCCGAGGACCAGGCCGGCAAGGCCATCCCCGAGCTGGTTATCGCCCAACTCGACGCCCACACACATCTGATCGGCGGGAACACCGCCTACGGCGACTTTCCGCTCGAGGCGGTGCAGGCCATGTTCCGCACCATCTACATCCTGATGCGCGACACCGGCCGCCGCCCCTGGGAGGTGCGGTGGCTGCGCATCGACTGCCTGGATACCGACGCCGGCGAGTACGTCCTGATCTGGGACAACCGCAAGTCTCGCCGGAACCGGCGCCGGTTGGAGATCGGCCGGCAGACCGCGTTCGCCGTCCAGGAATGGCTCGCCGTACGGCAGACGCTGGAGATCCCGGCCCGCTCGCGGACGTTTCTGTTTCCCGCGACGAAGAACGGCCACGACGCGTGCATCGACGCCGATACCGTGGCTAGTACGACAGCCGCCATTCGTGATCATGGTTGGAGTTCGAGGGTGAGGCGGCGGGCGTAGTGGGCTCGTCTGGCTCGTGCTTGGTGTCGGCGTCGCCAGTTTGACCAGCGCAAACGGTGGGCGATGCTGCCGGTCGGCCGGATCAGCAGGACGTTGATCAGGCGGCGGATCTCGTTGACGGTCAGTTCGATCATGTCGGGCTGAGCGAGGCGGTCCGGGGTGCGGGCGTCAGCGGCGCAGATCGCGAGGACGGCGAGGGCTGCCAGGGCAAGGGTGGTGAACCGATGCCAGGACGTCCAGCGGCGGACCTGGTGCTGGTCCAGACCGACCTGGCCCTTTGCGGCCTGAAAACTTTCTTCCACGATCCAACGAACTCCGGCCACTCGCACGAGTTGGGCGAGGGTGGCCGGTCGGGGTGTCCAGCAGCGATAGAAGGCCAGTTCACCGGTGGTGTTGTTGCGGCGGATCAGCACGCTGTGCCGGCCGTCGTCGTCCGGATCACCGTCGGCGCCGACGTCGGCCAGCCAGGCCCAGTCGTAGAACCGTGGCCCTTTCGACCCGTCACCGGCACTGAGCCGGGTCCATGCTGCGAAAGGCAGGTCTGTGGCCAGTCGGTCGGCACGGCAGCGAGTCTTACCGCCGTCGATCGGCACGAGGTGATCGCAGGAGACCGCCAAGACGTAACCGAGGCGCAGTTTGCGCAGCTCACCCCGAAGGCGGGTGTTGTTGCCGTAGGCCTCATCCGCAGCGACCCACCGGGCCGGGACCTCGGCTTTCACCCCGGCGGTGATCATGTCCTCGGCCAGCTCGGATCGGGTGGCGAACACGACGTCGCCCGGGACACCGGCCTGCTCACACCGGTCACGGTCGTCGGTCCAGGACTTCGGCAGGTAGACCCGCCGGTCGATCAGGGTGTGCCCGTGTCTGCTCGCGTAGGCCAGGAACACCCCGACCTGGGCGTTCTCGATCCGCCCGGCGGTACCGGTGTATTGACGCTGAACACCGACGGTGTGCACGCCCTTCTTCAGATCACCGGTCTCGTCGACCACAAGAACGCCGTCGGGGTCACCGAGCCGGTCGACAACGACCTTGCGCACGTCGTCACGCACCGCGTCGGCATCCCACTCCGCCCGGTACAGCAACCTCTGCATCGCGTCCGGCCGGGCATGCCCGGCCTGCTCCGCCACCTGCCAGCACGTCTTGATTTCCAGGTCGGCGAGCAGCCCGGTGACGAACCCGGCGGCCGCCCGGCGAGGCTCGACCCGGGCGAACCGGCCCGCGAACGACCTCGTCACCAGGTCGATGGTTCGTGCCCATTGGGCAGGCTCTACGCTGTGGCTCTCGGCCACCGCAAGGTCTGATGTTGTGTCCACAACGCACAGACGATCATGCGGTGGCCGTCCTCGTTCCCGCGGGATCCGAGATCACCTCACGAACGGCGGCTGCCGTACTAGGATGCTGCGCCGCTGGGTCGGCAGTCTGCCCGAACTCGTCACCGACACCGCCGACAAAGACGGCCAGCCGCTGCCCTTCGACCGCAGCCGCGTGTTCGCCTACGCCTTCCGGCACACCTACGCCCAACGCCACGCGGACGCCGGCACCGACCTGCACACGCTGCGTGACCTTATGGACCACAAATCAGCCGATACCACTCTGGGATACTTCAAAGTCTCCATCGAGCGGCGCCGCAGCGCGGTGGAGACGATGCGCAAACACGTCGTCGACCGCGACGGCCAGCGCGCGTCGACTTCGTCGGTGACCGCCTACGAAGCCCGCTCAGTCGCCGTCCCGTTCGGCAACTGCACCGAACCGTCCAACGTCAAGGCCGGCGGCAGCCAGTGTCCGATCCGGTTCCAGTGCTCCGGCTGCGGCTTCTACCGGCCCGACCCGTCCTTCCTCCTGGCAGTCGAGGACCACATCCGGGCGCTCAAAGCCGACCGTGAGACCGCGTGGGCCTTGGATGTCGCCGCGTTCGTGGTGCGAAACCTCACCGACCAGATCGATTCCTTCCAGAACGTCGTCACCAAGATCCGGACCCAGCTTGCCGCCATGCCCGACGGCGAACGCCTCGAACTGGAAGAAGCGGCTGCTGTTCTGCGTAAGGTCCGCGCCGCGGCGCCGCTGCCGATCCTTCCCATCCCCACGGTCCCTGCCCGGAGGAAGCACGAATGAACGAGAACCGCACCCCGGCCCAAGTCCTCCGCGAGGCACGCCAGAAAGACTCCCGCGACAAACGGGCCCGCGTCCTCTCGGCCGTCGACCAGCACCTCGCCGACAACGAACCGATCACCTTCACCGGCATCGCCCGAGCCGCGAACGTCTCTCACTGGCTCGTCTACGCCGCCGGCGTGCGCGAACACATCGACGCCGCCCGCCGCCGCCAAACCCGCGCCGCCGCCAACGACGCCCACGCCGCCACCATCGCCCCGGCAGGATGGAAAGTCGAACAGCAACTACTCCAGCAGGACAACCGACGCCTCCGCGAAGACGTCGACCGACTCAAAACCGCGGTCCGCCGCAGCCTGGGCAAGCAACTCGACCAGTACGGCGCCGCAGACCTCGGCACCCGCGTCGACGAGCTCACCGCGCTCAATCAGCGGCTGCAAAAAGACCTCGAAACGGCGCAAGCGCTCACCGCCGATCTGACCGGGCAGCTCAACGAAGCACACGACGACCTGGCCGCTGCGCGGACCAGCATCCGACAGTTGATCCGAGCCGAAAATGCCGGCAACGTCACGCAGTAAGGGATCTGCGGGAGACCCACAAGTCCGAGCCGGCTTCCGGGTCCGCCCGACGCCCGTGCGTGCAGCCCTCGCCGCCGCGGTGACCCACTCCTCAAAATCCCGGCGGAAAATGGGCGGAAAGGCTAGAAATCGTGCGGGTCTAAAGATCCGCATCTGTAATACAGGTCGGACGGGTAGCCGCGGCGCGATGACACCGCGACACCCTGCGCTACCCGACCGTCTTGGTCACGCCGCCGCGCCGTCTACATAAGAACTTCTTTACGCTCACTCACACTGAGGCCAGTCCACGCGCAAGTGATACAAGCCTCCAGAGCAAGATGCCTAGAGAAACGCTGAGAGCCGCAGAAGTTACGAATGTAATTGTGGCGGCGTTGATTCTCCGCTGTCTCAATAAAATCGATGTCGCTAGCGCAGAGAATATGATTGTCAGGAATCCTGGCTGCACAAATTGCACAGCGGAATCATTTAAATGATCCTGCAGGGATGTTTGAAGGAAATAGCCATCAAAGCCATCGGCAGAACACAAGCCGAAATAAGCGGCGATGAGGATGGAACTCAGACGTTCGGTGCCGGTCCTGATCTTCCAGCCGATAGTTCCGAGGAGGGGGCCAGCGCACAACGATGCTACTGCCCAGAGAGCCACGGCGCGACCAACCGAGGGCAGACCACTGAAATCAGTGGCCCCACCGCGCCACCTCTCACTGAGCCCGAGGATCAATGCATAGTAAACTGCCGTGGCGATAAGGAGAGTGACCGTGCTCCAGAAGACGGCAGTTCGCCAAGTATTCTGCCTGAATCCCACGAACAAGGCAATGGTGCCCCAGGCGAACCCGCTACTGGTCAATGTCAGCAGGATGGCTCCGAGCGTTCCTGGTACCAAATCGCTGAGGAAAGCAGCTGCACCCAGTGTCACCGCCACGAAGTAAGAGAGTGCCGTGTGCCGGTTATGGTCGTCTAGCTTTGCTGTAGCTTCTGTATTGAAAGCTCGAGCGGCAAACATGTCCGCCTTCCAGTGGTCGGTTAAGGTTCAGGTGATGCAAGATGATCATTGCGAGGGCAATTGGCCTCGATGATAACGCGAAGCGATTCCGTATCGCCTGATGTAGCGAGGTCGAGGATTCTGTTGCGTTCAATTTTATCTTTTGAGACCAATCCGTAGCGATAGAAAGCAGATTCCTTCACTCGGAGGACCTGCTGTCAGGGCTATTGCGTAGTCGGTTGAGGGGTGTGTGAGCCAGGGCTATTGCGTAGTCGGGTTACTGCTGGTCACGGTCGGTTTTCCGGTGGTCACGGCGTCGATGAGGTCGTGTGGGCGATGGTTGGCTCGTCGGGTGGCTTCGGCGATGTTGGTGGCGCCGTCGATGTGGTGGTATCC
>DASRYP010000473.1:0-2255 GCA_035687165.1 Actinoplanes sp.
GTGATCCGGGGCGTGCTGCACCGGCCCGACGCGCAGCTCATCCTCGTCGACACGCCCGGGCTGCACCGGCCGCGCACGCTGCTCGGCGAGCGGCTCAACGACCTCGTGCGCGAGGTGTGGAGCGAGGTCGACGTGATCGGCGTCTGCTTCCCGGCCGATGAGCCGGTCGGGCGCGGCGACCGGTTCATCTCGTCGGAACTGGCCGAGCTGAAGGCGACCGTGGTCGCGGTGGTGACCAAGGTCGACCTGGTCGACCCGGCAACCCTGACGAAGCACTTGCTCGCGGTGAGTGAGCTGCATGATTTCGCTGAGATCGTGCCGGTAAGCGCGGTTTCCGGGCATCAGGTGCAGACGCTGGTCGATGTGCTGATCAAGCACCTGCCGGAGTCGCCGCAGCTCTACCCGGACGATGTGCTGACCGACGAGCCCGAGCAGGTGTTGATCGCCGAGCTGATCCGCGAGTCGGCCCTGGAGGGCGTGCGCGACGAACTGCCGCACTCGATCGCGGTGCTCGTCGAGGAGATGATGGTCGAGGGCAGCCTCACCAAGATCTACGCGAATCTGTACGTCGAGCGCGACAGTCAGAAGTCGATCGTGATCGGAACGCGCGGCACCCGGCTCAAGGAGGTTGGTAGCAAGGCTCGCGTGCAGATCGAAGAATTGATCGGCACCCGCGTGTATCTCGATCTTCATGTGCGGGTCGCTAAAGAGTGGCAGCGTGACCCACGTCAGCTGCGCAAACTGGGTTTTTGATCATTAGATATTCCCGAGCGCCGATGATCTAAACGTCGCGATATCTTAATATAGATAGTTCACGCGAGTTTGCGTCTCTAGCTCGTGGTTGGGTAACAGCGAGTCCTATGCGTAACCGTTACCTGGATCTGCTGCGCGCCGTCGCAACCGTCCGGGTGGTGGTCTACCACTCGACCGGCTGGGTGGCGCTGACCGTCGTCTTCCCGGCCATGTCGGTGATGTTCGCGCTGGCCGGCTCGATGATGGCCGCCTCGCTGGACCGCTACGGCCCGATCGCCGTCGAGCGCCGCCTGCACCGCCTGCTGCCCTCGCTCTGGGTGCTGGTGGCGGTCGCCGTCCCGATCATGATGCTGACCGGGATGGCCTGGGACTGGAAGGTGCTGCTCTGGGCCTTCCCGGTCGAGGACCCGCCGGCCACCGGCTTCTGGGTGGATGGCCTCGCGGCGATGTGGTATTTGCGGGACTTCCTGTGGTTCGTCCTGCTCTCGCCGCTGCTGCTGCCTCTGTTCCGCCGGTTTCCGCTGACAACCATCGCCTTCCCGTACGTAGCCCTGGCCGTACTCACCGTCGCTGGGATCACCCCGCACGCCGTTCCGCGCGACCTGGCCCTCTACGGCGGAGCGTGGCTGCTCGGTTTCGCCCACCACGACGGGCTGCTCAGCCGGCGAGGCCAGGCTCCGAATGGTCGGCTCGGCTCGGCTTCGAGCGGGCAGGTCGGCTCGGCTCCGAGCGGGCCAGTTCGCGGGCGAGCGCTGGCCCGCTATCGCTGGTGGCTGGTCGGGGTGCTGGGCGCGTCCGGCGCGGCGTGGGCGCTGACCCATCCGGGGCCGCGCGGCTTCGACCTCAACGACATCCCCCTGGCGAACGCGCTCTGGTCGGCCGCCTTCATCCTGGTGGCGCTCAGCGTGACCCCGCAGGTGGCGCCCCGCCGCGCCCTGACCGTGCTGAACTCCCGCGCGCTGACGATTTATCTGTGGCACGTGCCGGTGATCGTGGTCGTGGTGCGCTTCGCCGAAGCGACCGGGCTGCCGGTGCACGGCTGGGTGGGCATCTCGTGGCGGTTCGCCGTGGTCTCGGTGCTGCTCGGGATCATGGTCCTGCTCGTCGGCTGGGTCGAGGACATCGCCGCCGGACGCCGTCCGACGCTCGTGCCCGGCCGGGCACGCCGGGTCGCCCCGGTCTCGCCCGCCCCGGTCGGCGCCCCTGAGTTGGCCCGCACAACCCGTCGCTGAGCTGTCAGCGGGCTCGGATGACCAGTGGCTGGGCCACCTGGCCGATGCCGCCGTCGAGATCGAACAGATCGCCCGAGGCCAGCCCGAGCCCGTCGTTGCTGAGCACCGTGCGGCAGGCCAGATGCACCCACTCGCCGGTGGCCGGCCGCAGCAGTGTGGTCGTCATCGAGGGCGGGATCGAGAGCCACTCCGTCATCGGCAGCACCGCCGAGATCCCGTTCGCCGAGTCGGCCACGATCAGCGCCCGGTCCTGCCCGTCGAGTTCCCGCC
>DASRYP010000474.1:0-4141 GCA_035687165.1 Actinoplanes sp.
CGTGGCGCTGCGGCCGTACACCGTGAACAGCGCCTGGCCCACCGCCGGGGTCTCGTGCTTCTCCCAGGTCGTGCCGTCGTAGTGTAGCGCCAGGCCGCTCGAACCGACGATGAACACCGTGTCCGCGTCCGCGCCCCACACCTTGAACAGGTTCTTCTGCGCCGAAGCCGGCTTGTCGAGCAGCACCTGGATCTGTTGCCGCTCGAACGCGCTGCCGTCGTAGTGCAGCACCACGTCGCCTTCCCTCTCCACGCCGGTCGCGGGCGTCGGGGTCGGCCCGCCGACCAGCCAGACGTCCTCGGGCGTGGCGCCCCAGACGCCGTAGAACACCGTGCCCGGCGCGCCGCTGTCGAGCTTCTCCCAGGCGGTGCCGTCCCAGCGCGCGACCGCGCCGTTCTCACCGCAGACGTAGACCGGGCCGCCGGGGAAGCCGTGGACCCACCAGAGCTGCTCGTTCAGGCCCGGGTCCATGGACTCCCAGCTCGTGCCGTCGAAGTGCAGCACCACGGATTTGCCGCGCTCGCCGCCGACCAGCCAGAGGTCGTCGGGCCCGTCGGCCCAGCCGCTGAACAGCGCGCCCGGCGCATAGCTGTCCGCCACCGTGTTCCACTCCAGCGGGACCGGCGCCTCCATCATGGCGTCGACCGCGGGCGGGTCGGGGTCCTTCGGACACGCGGACAGAGACAGGGCCAACAGCGCGAGCAGCGCGCAGCGCTTCGTCATGTACATGGCTCTCCTCGATTCGCCGCCATGGGCGGTGTCAGGGATCCGTGCAGGTGAGGTCACGGCCTTCGGTGCAGGCGCTATGGCAGGACACGCAGTCCCGCATCAGGATCCACTCCTGCACCTCGCCGTCGGCGTCCACGCGCTGCCACTCCCAGTCGCCGTTCGCGGGCGCGGCCCCGGACGCCAGCTTGCGCATGGCCGTGTACGCCAGCGGCTCGTCGCAGTTGGAGTCGTCGTGCTCGACCTTGACGATCACCGCGCCCTCGGGCAGCGGGTACGTGCCCTCGGTGTACGCGGTCGCGGCCTCGGGCGAGGCGAAGACCTGGACCTGCACCCCGTCGTGCTCGATGCTGAAGCGGCAGTTGCGCACCTCGGGCCAGGTCTTCACCGTGGCAGGATCGAAGAACGGCTGCTGCGGCGGCATCGCGTCGACCTGGCTGTTGCCGTCGTCCGAACAGCCCGACGCCGACACCAGCAGCAGCGCGAGCAGGAACCCCCGGGGCGCGCCGCGCATCACTGGTACACCACCCGGATGCGATGGTTGTGCGTGTCGGCGATGTGGAGGTTGCCCTCCTCATCCAGGGCCACGCCGTAGGGGCGGTTGAGCAGGGCCTCGGTGGCCGCGCCGCCGTCACCGTCGAAGCCGCGCTCGCCGCAGATGCCGGCCGCGGTGGTGATGATGCCGGTCTCGCCATCGACGCGGCGCACGCAGTCGTTGTCCGTGTCCGCGACGTAGAAGTTGCCGTCTTTATCGACCGCGATGTCCGTGGGCCGGCTGAGCATGGCATCGGTGGCGGGGCCGCCGTCACCCGAGTAGCCGCCGCGGAACGAGGGATCGAACGCGACGGGGCCGCTGCCGGCCACGGTCTGGATGATGCCCTCCGGGGTCACGGTGCGGATGCGATGGTTGCCCGTGTCCACGATGTACAGCACGTCGCCCGGGCCGATCGCGATGCGGCCCGCGGGCGGCGCCGACTGGCTGAAGGGCAGGTACAGCAGCGCATCGGACGCGAGGCCGCCGTCGCCGGAGAAGCCCTGCGGCCGGCCGATCGGCTGGTCCATACACTCCGGGTTCTCGGCCTCGGCCGCCAGGCACGCCTTGCACACGGTCTGGTTGTTGTTGTCGGGGTCCATGGTGCACACGCGGACCAGCCCGTCGGGGAGATAGTCGGCCGACGGGCCCACCACCGTGTTGATGATGCCGTCCTCGTCGATCCGGCGGATGCGCTGGTTGGCCTGATCCGAGACGTAGATCCGGCCCTGCGAGTCGAAGGCCGCGGCCACGGGCAGGTCGAGCCATGCATCGCTGGCCGGCCCGCCGTCACCGCGATAGGCGCGCGAGCCGTCGCCGCAGATGGTCTGCATGGTGCCCTCTTCCAGATCGACCTCGACCAGCTTCGAGTTGTGCCACGCCGACAGCAGCAGCTTGCCCTCGGGCGTGAAGGTGCCGTGCGTGGGATGATTGAGCGAGGCGTTGAGCACCGGGCCATCGGGCGCGTCGCCGAGATAGCCGGTGCCGATCACGGTCCTGACGCGGTCGTTCGCGTCCACGGTGCGCACGCGATGGTTGTTCCAGTCCATCACGTAGGGCTGGCCGTCGGGCCCGAAGACCAGGTCCTGCGGCAGGTAGAGGTTGACGTCCTCGGGCGCGACCCCGTCCTCGCCCAGACCGGCCAGGCCCGTGCCCATGAAGCTACAGATCACGCCCTCGCCGCCGCACGACTCCGGGTCGGAGCCACAGCCCGCGGCCAGCATGGGCAGGACGAGAACAGTCGAGAACAGCGCGTTACGGATTCGCATGCTTCACCTCACTAGCGAAGGACCCGACGGATCCGGTTGTTGTTGGTGTCGAGGATGTACATGTCGCCCTCGGGGCTGAAGCTCACGCCCACCGGGCGATCGAGGGATGCTTGCTCGGGCGCCAGGCCGTCGCCCGAGAACCCGGGCATGCCGTTGCCGGCCACGGTGGTGATGATGCCGGTCTTCAGATCGATGGCGCGGATGCGGTGGTTGAACTCGTCGCCGAAGTACAGGCGACCATCCGGGCCCATGGTCAGCTTGCGCGGGTTGTTGATCTGGGCCATGCGGGCCGGGCCGTTGTCGCCGGAGAAGCCGGCCTCGCCCGTACCGGCAAACGTGTCGATGGTGTTGGCCTCGAAGTCGATCACGCGGATGCGATGATTCTTGCTGTCGGCCACGTACAGCTTGCCGTCGTCGTCCACGGCGAGGGTGCCGTTGGGCTGCGGGTTGGAGCCGGTGGGGAAGTTGAACTGAGCCATCAGCGGGTCCCCGCCGTCGCCGGAGAAGCCGGGCATGCGCGGGGTGCCGGCCACGGTGTGCATGATGCCGTCGGCATCGATCATGCGGATGACCTGGTTGCGCTGATCCAGGATGTACATGCCCCCGTCCGCGTTCCGGACCAGGGCCTGGGGCTGGTCGAGCTTGGCCGGCCGGGCCGGGCCGCCATCACCGGACCAGCCCGGTGCGCCGCCGCAGCTCACGTACACCATGCCGGTCTTGGGATCGTAGTGGCGGATCTTGTGGTTGTGCCAGGAGACCAGCAGCAAGCTGCCGTCTGCCTGCTCGGCGAGCTGGGTCGGGTGGTTGAGCGTGACGTTGGTGCCCGCCGTGCCCGGCGGCATCAGGTCCGAGAAGTCGTACGGGCCATCGCCGACGAAGTCGGTGCCGATCACGGTCTCGAGGGTTCCCTCGGACGTCACGTGGCGCACGCGGTGGTTGTTCCAGTCCAGGATGTAGATACCGCTGCTGGCGAACGTGATGTCCACGGGCCAGTAGAACGCGGACTCGAGCAGCGTGTTGCCGTCGCCGTCGAAGGCCTCGATGCCCAGGCCGGCCCAGGTGCAGATCACGCCGCGATCGTTGGTGCAGTCGTTGTCGGCCAGGTTGTCGCCGCATGCGCCGAGCAGCGCGCTCAGGGCCAGGGCCGCGCCTGCGACCGCGCGCGTGGTCCGGGTCGGCCCGGAGCCTCGCGCCAGGTTGGTGTCGTGGATGGTCATCACTTCGTCTCCTGTCGTTTGTGCGGCCTCGTGCCGCTCAGATCTCTTCCGCGCAGGTCAGATCGTAACCGAGCGGTGGCTCGCAGTGTTCCTGGTGGCAGTTGATGCAGCGAAACATGGCGCCCTCTTCCATGACCTCGCGCTTGGGGCTGACGCGTTGCCAGAGCCAGTCGCCGCCGCCGGGCAGGCTGCCCGGCGGCTGCTTCTCGAGCGCGGTGAAGCCGAGGAGCTGGGTGCAGGCGGCGTCGTCGTACTCGAGCTTGACCAGCCTGGCGCCCACGGGATAGGGCACCTCGGGCGACAGCGCCAGGTATGATGCCTCGGCGTCGGGGCTGGCGAACACGCGGATGAAGCGCAGCTCGTGCTCGTGGCTGTGACGGCAGTCGCGCATCTCGGTC
>DASRYP010000475.1:0-2010 GCA_035687165.1 Actinoplanes sp.
CCTGCAGGTGTGCGAAGTTCGCGCGATCAAGGCCGACGAGCTGTGGCTGAGTCCCAACTACCGCCGCGACACCATCGCCCTGCACTTCACCTGGATCGCCGACACCGACGCCGTGCTCCCCGTGGTCACCGAGATCGAGAACCGGCTGGCCCCGCTTTCGCCCCGCGCCCACCTCGGCAAGGTCTTCACCCAATCCCCGGAGTTCATCCGCGACGGCTACGAGCACTTCGGCGACTTCGAGGACCTGGTGCGCCGCTACGACCCGGACGGCACCTTCCGCAACGCCTGGCTCGTCGAACTCCTCAGCTTCTAACCCGTCGGCATCCTCGATGCAGGGCTCTGGTCGCTGTTCGAGGTGCGGCGGCTCGCGGGGGAGGCCGACGCGGTGATCGCGCTCGCCTTGAGCGGCGAGCGGCTCGGTGACCCGGCGGCGTTGCTCGCGGAGTTCGAGGCGGGCGTGTACGACCCGGCGTAACCGATCAATTGACGCTTTAAGACTTGGTTAAGCGGTAATCCGCTCTTGGGAGCGTTCCCGTATGGATGGCCGAAGGCACATTCGGTCCCCCGCAGCGGAAGGCGTAGCCCCATGTACAGAGCCCGCTTCAACAAGTCCCGCACGAACGTGCGTCGCTGGCAGATCGGTGCGGTCGCGGGCGTCGCGGTGGCACTCGTCGGCGTCGGCCTGGGTGTCGCCTCGGCCGCCGAGACGGTGCCCACCGTGAACTGTCCACAGCTGACCGCTCTGCCGGCGGTGCCCGCTCAGGCGCAGGCCGAGGTGAGGCGCAACCTCGAGCTGCTGAACACGCAGATCGCCGAGGCGAACAACCGCCTGCGTACGTCAGTGGGGCAGGGCGGCGCGAACTTCGTCCGGAATGCGATTCTCGGCCCGCTGAAGGACAAGCGTTTCGCGACGATCAACCGCATCGAGACGGCGATCGGCCGCAATGCCGCGAAGCCGAACCTGAACGCCGAAGGTCTGTCGGCTTGCTCGCTCAACCAGAACGGCGGCTCCTCGGCCCAGCAGCCGACCGAGGTCCCAGCCGGCGGCAACGCGGGCGGCAACAGCAACGCGGGCGGCAACAGCAACGCGGGCGGCAACGCGGGCAACGGGGGCGGTAACGCGGGCAATGCGGGCGGCGGCAACGCGGCGCTCCCGACGGTGAAGTGCCCGGCGCTGAGCGGACTGCCGGCGATCCCGGCCCAGGCGCAGGCCGAGGTGCAGCGCAACCTGGACCTGCTCGACACCCAGATCGCCGAGGCGAACGCCCGAATCGTCGCGAGCGTCGGCCAGGGCGGCCCGAATTTCATCCAGAACGCGATTCTCGGCCCGCTCGAAGACAAGCGTTTCGCGACGATCAACCGCATCGAGACGGCGATCGGCCGCAACGCCGCCAAGCCCAACCTCAACGCCGAGGGCGTGGCCCCTTGCACGCTCAACCAGTAGGCACCCTCCGGGGCTGAGCGAGCGCGCCCGGACCTCCACCCGGGCGTGCCGCTCCGGACAACCGCGTCAAGGCTTTGTCCGTTCACGCGTATCTTGGTGACGACCGGCATGAGTCACGCGCGTCACGGTCGCGCATTGCCTTCCTGTATGGCGGGTAGCTTCGCGCCATGCCCGCCGATGACCCGAACGCGAAGCCGCCGCACCGTCCTCACCCGTGGCGGGTGGAGGGAGCTCCTCCGCCGTCCGACTCACCGCCTGGCGGCCCGAGAGGGTCGCGCTCCACCTGGCTCCGCTTCGGCGGCGCCCTGGTCGTCCTGCTCGCCCTCAACTGGATCATCTCGTCGTTCCTGTTGTCGCCGCCCCAGCGCGAACCGGTGTCGTACACGTTCTTCCTGACCCAGGTCCAGGCGGGCAACGTCTCCGAGATCACCTCGACCGCCGACACGATCGAGGGCCAGTTCAAGAAGGAGACGACCTACACGCCGACCGGGGAGACCAAGTCGGAGCAGGTGGAGCGCTTCACCACGCAGCGGCCCTCGTTCGCCGAGGACAACCTGTTCCAGATG
>DASRYP010000476.1:0-3417 GCA_035687165.1 Actinoplanes sp.
GCGCGGTGGTGAGGACGACGACGGGCCCGTTGGCGCGGGCGACGAGCCGGGACAGCATGTCGACCAGGGGCACGCCGGCCCAGTGCAGATCCTCGACCACCAGCAGCAGCGGGCGGCGGGCGGCGTACGCGCTGGCCAGCCGCGGCCAGGCCCGGCCCAGCTCGTCGGCGACGTCGCGCGGGTCGGCCAGATCGAGAGGATTGTCCGGAAGGCGGACGGCGGCGGTGGTGGCGAGCGCGAAGATGGTGGTGTCGAGCTCGGCCGGGGTGAGCTGCTGCCCCTCGAAGACGCTGGTCAGATGAGCGCGCAGGCGGTGCTGGGCGCGGGCGCCGGAGTCACCGAGCGGGATGCCGCAGGCGTGCCGGAGGATCTCGCCGAGCGCCCAGAAGGTGATGCCGTCGCCGGCCGCGAGGCACCGGCCGACCAGCACGCGCATGCCGTCCTGGCGGGCGACGACCTCACGGACCAGCCGCGTCTTGCCGATGCCGGCGACCCCGGTGACGGTGATCAGGCGCGGGCGGCGGCTCCTGGTGGTCTCGTCGATGAGGCTGAGTACGGCCGTCAGCTCGTCGGCCCGCCCGATCATGGGTGCCTCCGTCGCCCGGTAATGAGCGCGCCCGATGGTGGGTGTTTCCGTCGCCTGGTCGTCGGCGTGGCTGTTGGCGGGTGTCTCTGTCGCCTGGTCGTCGGCGTGCCTGTTGGTGGGTGTCTCGGCCGCCCGGGCGGCAGCGCGGCCGAACCCCGACGACTCCGCCACGCTGGACCGCCCCTCGGTCCGCACCGCCGGATCGCGCGCGCTCGCCAGCAGGCGATAGGCGACGAGCGTCCGGTCATCTCCCGGGTGGGTGACGTCGAAACTGAACTCGGAATGGTCCACGGCGTGGCGGGTCCTCTGCGCGACGAGCACCGTGCGCGGAGCAGCGGCGACGCGCAGGCGGGCCGCGGTGTCGAGGACGGCACCACCGATCCGCGACAGCTCGGCCCGCTCGTCGGTCGCCGGAGCGGGCGCGATGATCTCGCCGGTGTCCACGCCCAGCCGGACCGGGGCCGGGAGCCGGCGCAGGATTTCCGATCCGGCCCACAGCGCCCGGGCGGCATGGTCCTCGCGGGCGATGGGGTAGCCGAAGATGCCGATCACCCCGCCACCGAGCAGCGGCTGCGCCGCGCCTCCCCACCGTACGACGATCTCGCGGATCAGTTCGGTCCAGCCGGCGATCTCGCGGCGGGCGCTCTCGGGATCGGGATCGGCCGCCGCACCGCGCACGCCGCGAAGATCGGCATCGAGGACGGTGACGAGCTTGCGCTCCTCGGCGACCGGTCGGTCGCTGCTTGACCTGCCGGTGCTCGACCCGCCGGCATCGGTCGGCCGCACCGAGCGGTTCGGCTGCTCGTTCGTGTTCGGTTGTCCGTCTCCGCTTGCTCGTTCGGCTCGGCTTGCCGCCAAGTCCCGGTGCAGGCGCTGGAGATCTTCGCGGGGCTCGACGCCGATCTCGCTCCGCAGCACGCCGGCCAGGCGGTCGTACCAGCGCAGCGCCAAGTGCCGGCGCCCCCGGTCGACCTCGAGGCGCATCAACCGCGCGTAGGCCTCTTCGTGCAGCGGATCCAGCGCGACCAGCCGTACCAGATCTTGCTCTGCTGTCCGGGGGTCGCTCCCGGTCGCGTGAGCGAGCAGAAGCGGGACGACGGCGTCGCGAAGCTGGGTGCGGCGGGGCTCGGCCCAGTCGTCGAACCTGTTCTCGGGCAGCAGGTCGCCGGTGTAGAGCGCGAGCGCCGCCTCGATGTCGCCGGCGCGCGCGGCCGCCTCGAACGCGTCGACGTCTGTCCACAGGTCGGTTCGCGCGAGGCCGAGCATGCTGTCGCGCAGCAGGATCCGGTCGGCGCCGAGCACGCGGCGGGCGAAGTGCAACGACTTGTTGATCCGGCGGACACCGAGCTCGGCGGCGGCCTCGGGCCAGAGCAGGTCGACGGCCTGGTCCCGTTGCAGGCGGTGCTGCAGGGCCAGGACCTTCACCAGGGCGGTCGCGCCACTGCGCTGCCACTCACCGTCGGCCACGCGGCGGCCGGCGACCTCCGCTTGGAAGCCACCGAGCAGACGAATGCGCAGCGCGGCAGGCACGCCGTGATTGTGCACCGTTCGAACGCGCGGTGCGGACAGCAAACGGACACAGAAGGGAAATGGGGCTGATTAGCTTCCTCCACGACCACTACGGAGGGACTCGCATGACTACTTCGACCACGCCGACGGTGAACGAGCAGAAGCTCATGGAATTCGTCTTCAAGACGGTCGGCGACTTCGGGGCGATGCTGAACGGTTCGCTGGCGGTGATCGGCGACAAGCTCGGTCTGTACCGGGCGATGGCCGGGGCCGGCCCGCTGACCCCCGCCGAACTCGCCGACCGCACCGACACGGCCGAGCGATACGTACGGGAATGGTTGTCCGCGCAGGCCGCCGCGGGCTATGTGGAGTACGCCGGAGATAACCGTTTCACCCTGTCGGCGGAGAACGCGATCGCGCTCACCGACGAGAACAGCCCCGCCTGTGTGATCGGCGGGTTCGAGCTGATGCTGGCGGCCGTGCGCTCGACGGATCGGCTGGTCACGGCGTTCCGTACGGGCGCCGGTGTCGGCTGGCACGAACATCACCAGGACCTGTTCGAGGGGTGCGAGCGGTTCTTCCGGCCCGGGTACCACGCGCACCTGGTCGAGGAGTGGATCCCGGCGATGGAGGGTGTCGCCGACCAGCTGCGGTCGGGCATCCGGGTGGCCGACGTGGGCTGCGGGCTCGGGGCGTCGACGGTTCTGCTGGCCTCGGCATACCCGGCCTCGACGTTCGTCGGTATCGACTATCACGACGGCTCGATCGCGGCGGCGCAGGAGCGCGCGGCCGCGGCGGGTGTCGGCAACCGGACGCGCTTCGAGGTGGGGCGGGCCAAGGAGCTGACGGGTACGTACGACCTGGTCTGCCTCTTCGACTGCCTGCACGACATGGGCGACCCGGTCGGCGTTCTCCGGCACCTGCGCTCCCAGCTCGACCCGGACGGCAGCGTCCTGCTGGTCGAGCCGTTCGCCGGGAACGCCGTCGCCGACAACCTGAACCCGGTCGGCGCGGTCTACTACGGCGCGTCGACGTTCCTGTGCACGCCGAACTCCCTGTCGCAGGAGGTGGGCGCGGCACTCGGTGCCCAGGCCGGTGAGCCCCGGCTGCGCGAGGTGGCCGCCGAGGCCGGTTTCACCCGCTTCGAGCGCGTCGCCGAGACCCCGTTCAACATGATCTTTCAGTTACGCCCCTGACGCCCGCGGGGCGCCGCTGCGGCCCGACCGTCGCGGCGCCCCACCCCCGCGCCCCCGTTCCCGCGTCTCCCTCTCCGCTGAAGGCCCTGGAGTTTCGGCTGGGTCGCCGCGGCAGCCGCCGGCGGG
>DASRYP010000477.1:0-11738 GCA_035687165.1 Actinoplanes sp.
GCCGCACTGGCGATCGCCCATGAACACCTCGCGCGAGACCTCGGTGGTGTGGCAGGCCGCGAGCAGGATGTGGCGTCCCGTGGTCCAGCCGGAGTCGCTGCCGGCGGGCGGCGCGAGCGCGTCGGCCGGGTCGACGAGGAACGTGTCGACCGGGCGGGGCCGTTCGTCGACCGGGGCGCGGCGCACGCCGGGGCCGGGCTCGCGGGTGCCGTTCGCGGAGTGGCACGCGTCGAGCACGACGACGACCGAGGTGCCCGGGTCGGCGACCTCGCGGATCAGTTTGGCCAGCTCCTTGTCGGCGAGATCGGGTACCCCCGGGGTCCGGCTGTCGTGACAGACCAGCGTCTCCAGCAGGTGGTCCTGCTCCTGCCGGCGGAACTCGGGCGGCGCGACACCCTGCGAGCCGTGCGAAGCGCAGTAGAAGAGCGCGATGTCGTCCGGCCCGGCCTGCCCGAGGTGGGACCGGAACGCGTCGATGACCGCGGCCCGGGTCGCCTCGGCGTCCCGCAGGACCCGAAGGTCCACATCGTCCTCCCGCGCCGCCAGCAGCGCGGTCATCCGGTCGATGTCGTTGACGCAGCCCCGGAGCCGGGGGACGTCGGGGGCCTGGTAACGGTCGATGCCGACCAGCAGAGCGAACAGCTTGGCTGCCATGTCTCCTCCGGGAGGTCCGGGCTCATCTTCGCCCTTGGAGTGCGGTGCCGGGAATACCGTCACCCGGCCGCGCTCGGCTGCGCACCCGCCGGGCGACGGCTAGGCGAAGGCCGCTTCGACTCGGAGCATGCGCGCGGCGCGGCGACCACAGCGACGGGAGAATCCCTAGGTAGTGCGGAGATAGGGGGGTGCTAGCCTCGCCGGTAGGTCATGAGCGCCAGCGACAAGCCCCGGCTCGCTGGCCGGCAACCCTTGCGTTCGCGATGGGGTGCCCCGGGTGAGGACCAGGTCCGCGCCCGTCCGGGCGTGGACAAGCGCGAGCCTCCGGAGGCAGCTCTATGTCCGATCGTCTCGACATCGTCGGCCACGGCCTGACCGTCGCCCTGCCCAGCGGTCGCACCGTGCGTTTCGCGCACCTCGATTACGCCGCCTCGGCCCCCGCCGTGACCGCCGCCGCCGACGCGGTGCGTGACCTGCTGCCCTTCTACGGAAGCGTGCACCGGGGGGCGGGGCTGCGGTCGCAGCGGTCGACCTACGAGTACGAGCGGGCTCGCGATGTCGTGGCCGAGTTCGTCGGCGCCCGGGCGGAGGACTCGGTGATCTTCACCCGGAACACCACCGACGCGCTGAACCTGCTGGCTCGGGCGCTGCCCGAGGGCACCACGACGATCGTCTTCGACGGCGAGCACCACGCCAACCTGCTGCCCTGGCCGTCGGCCGTACGCCTGCCGGCCCCGAGCGATGCCGACGAGGCGGTCTCGTCGCTGCGGGGGGCGCTGGCCGCCGGACGAGGTCCCGCGCTCCTCGCCGTGACCGGGGCGAGCAACGTGACCGGCGAGATCTGGCCGGTCCGCCGGCTGGCCGACGTGGCCCACGAGTACGGCGCCCGAGTGCTGGTCGACGCGGCCCAGCTCGCCCCGCACGTGCCGATCGACCTGGACGAGCTGGGCGCCGACTACCTCGCGTTCTCGGGCCACAAGCTGTACGCGCCGTTCGGCGCGGGCGTGCTGGCCGGGCGCAGCGACTGGCTCGACGCCGCCGAGCCCTACCTGCGGGGCGGTGGCGCCAGCGTGGCTGTCGGCGACACCCCCGGCGACGTGGTCTGGGCCACCGGCCCGGCCCGGCACGAGGGTGGCACGCCCAACCTGATCGGCGCGATTTCGCTGGCTGCGGTCTGCGACGCGTTGCTGCACGCCGACCGGGCCGCGATCCGCGAACACGAGCAGAGTCTGTTGGCCGGCGTCGAGGGCGGCGTGACGTTGTTCGGCGGTCGCCGGCCCCGCGTCGGCATCGTCTCGTTCGCCGTCCCGGACGCGCCGGGCGTGGCCGACAAGCTGGCCCGCGAGCACGGCATCGGCGTACGCGCCGGCCTGTTCTGCGCCCACCCCCTCGTCCGGCGGCTCGGCGGCGCCGGCACCTGCGACACGGGTGGCCTGCTGCGCGCGAGCTGGGGTCTGGGCAGCACCCACGACGACATCGACCGCCTCGTCACCGCGCTCGACGATCTGGGCCTGCGCGCCTGACGGTGGACGTCGAAAGATTTCCAATGTTCTTCTGTTGATCAACTTCTTCGGGGTCGGATTTCTCGGGGAGTCGCCAGAGTCACTAACCGGCCCGCCGATCGGCGGGCCGGTTCCGTCTTGGTGACTCCGGAGTTCCCTTTGTCCCGCGTCCTGCTCGCGCTGCTCGTCCTGTTCGGGGTGGTGCTGGTCCCACCCGCGCCCGCGCAGGCACACCCCTTCGGCGACCCGCAGACCGTGGCGATCGCCGCCGACCCGGCCCGGCCCGACGTCGTCCGGGTGCGCTGGAAGGTCGGCGGCCTCGACGATCTGACGCTGCTCGGCGTGCGGCTGGGCCTGCTGCCCGAGGACCGCGTCTTCCTCGACGGCGCGGTGTTCTATCAGGACGGTGACGCGGCCACGGTCGGCCCGTCCGCGCAGTTCGCCGAGTACCTCTTGCGGCAGATCGCCGTCACCGGCGACGGCGAGTCGTGCGCGGGGGCCGTCGAGCCGCCCGCCGATCTCGCCAGGAGTGGCGCGACCGTCGACTTCACCTGCCCGGCCGCCGTCGGCAAGGTCGACGTGGCCGTGCGGACACTGATCGACCTGCACCCGGCCTACCAGACCCTGGCGAGTGGACCGGACGGTCAGCGGGCCGTCTACCGGGCTGCGGCCACCACCCACGAGTGGACCCTCGGGGCCGCCGCGCCCGCGCCGAACCGTACCGGCCGTTGCTGGGCCCTTGGCGCGTTCGTGCTGGTCGCGGCTCTTCTGATCACGCGCTTCGGCGTCGGCGCACAACGCCGCCGCCGCGGAACACCTCACCACCCCTGAGTAAGGAGACACCCATCATGGGCAGGACACGTGTCCTATGGCCCGTGCTCGTGGTCGCCACGCTCGCCGCCGCGCAGTTCGGGTCCGTCCCGTCCGCCGGTGCCGAGCCCGCGGCCCCGAGCGGCTCGCCGGTGCTCAATCTGAGCGACGGTCAGACCCTCGGCGGCACCTTCCAGGTGAACGCCGAGCCGGTGACCGAGGACGACCCGGTCACCACGATCACGGTTGACGGCAGGACGGCCGAGTCGACGAAGACCGCCGGCACCGCACACCTGAGCTTCGAGATGGGCGGCAACGGCACCGAGGCCCGCTACCACAACTACATCGTGGTCAACGAGCACACCGCCGAGGCCGACCGCGTCTACCTGCCGACCATCGCCGGTGGCGTGCGCGGCACTCTCGACTTCCCCGGATCGTGGCTGCACACCGGGGTCAACACCATCACCGCGTACGCCGGGGCGAACTGGGTCGACACGACCAGCGCCACCGCCGTGGGTGTCGAGACCCTCCCGTACGGCGAAGGTCTGCGCTGCCCCAACTACGACGACTTCGCGCTCAGCAGCCTGGGCCTGGGCCTGCTCGGCGTGGTGGCCGACGGTGAGCAGAACGCGTTCAGCTACAGCTTCGGCGACGGCACCTGCGGCAGTTCCAAGAAGCTGCTCAGCCAGCCGCTGACCTTTGTGGTCTCGGGCGAGGTGGGCGGCACCGCGGGTCTCGCCGCCGACCTGGACACCACGAAGCTTGCCAACGGCGAGCACACGATCGCCGCGGTCACCAACTCGGGTGCCACGGCGGCGGTCAAGGTTGAGGTCAACAACGACCCGGCCGGCGCCGCCAAGATCAGCCCGGCCGACGGCGTACGCGTCAAGGGCGTCCAGCGCATCGTCGCGGCGTCCCCGATCGGCGGGTCCCAGCCGGTCGGCGCGCTCGCCGTCGACGGCCACCCCGCCGAGAACGACGAGTCCCTCGCCGCGGGCGTGGCCACCCTCGGCCTCACCGTCGAGGCCGGCAACTCCGTCGAGTCCCGCTACCAGAATTACCTGCTGGTCAACGGCGATCGCGTCGACCTGGGCGGCGACCACGCGGTCAGCGGGGCCGAGACGATCAGCCTGCCGTTCCCGACCCGCTTCCTGCACAACGGCGACAACGTCGTGCAGCTGCGCACGGGCGACTACAACGGCACGCTCAACGGCGCGACCTGCCCGAACCATGACGACTTCAAGGTCACCCGCAGTGCGGCGGGCCTGGTGCTGAGCACCGCCGGGACCGTGACAGCCGGGACGACGTACGTGCTCACCACGACCGCGGGCACCGAGACCAGGGCCGAGACGACCGCCGAGTCGATCGCCCTGGGCGACGGCACCTGCGGCCCGGTCAAGGACCTCGAGCTGCACTTCGGCATCGCGGGCGCTCCCACCACCCGTACGGTCGAGACCTTGGGCAGTGGCGGCGACGCCCACCTCAAGATGTTCATCGGCGGTAACGGCTCGGACTCCGGCTACGACAACCGGGTGCTGGTCAACGGCATCCCGCTGGACCTGGGCATCTGGGAGAAGGAGACCGCCGACCTGGCGTTCCCCAACGAATGGCTCGTCCCGGGCCTGAACGTGATCCGGTTGGTCGCGGGCAGCGACCACGGCAGCGCCAAAGCCGGCGGCTGCGACAACTACGACGACTTCACCCTGCGCGACTTCGACCTGCAGCCGGTGGGCGGCCGGGCCAAGCAGCTCACCCGGGAGATCGCCGGCACCAACGTCACCATCGGCTCGGCCACCTATCCGACCGGGTCGCCGGTGACGCTCTCCTTCGGTGACGGCTCCTGCGGCAGCAGCTTCAACGCCACCAAGGAGCTGTCGCTGGTCTTCTACGTCACCAACCCGGACGGCACCGTGCCCGCGGCCCTCGGCCGCCGCGCCGACGTCGACACCGCCGACCTGGCCGACGGAGAGCACACGATCACGGCCGTGGTCGGGGAGAAGACTTCGACCCGCCGCATCACCGTGGACAACAACGCGCCCGAGATCGTCGAGAGCGTTCCCGCCGAGGGGCAGAAGGTCACCTCGACGGTGGCGCTGACCGTGCGGGTCAAGGACGCGTCGGGCGTGGCCGGCATCCCGGCGATCACGCTGGACGGCAAGGCTGTGAAGGAGAGCGCCGAGATCGGGCACGGACTGCCGGCGGGCGCGCACACCATCGCCGTCGCGGTCGCCGACACGCTCGGCAACACCGCCGTCCGAGAGATCCACTTCACCAGTGCCAGCATCCCGGACGTGCCGACCGCGCTGACCGCGGACGTCGACCCGTCCGCGTCGTCGGCCCAGCTGTCCGCCCTCATCCCGGGCGACGACGGCACCCCGCTCACGGCGACCTTCACCAAGGCCGACGTGGTGCTGCCGACCACCGGCTACCAGGGCGTCGCCGGTTCCGTGCCGACCACGCTCGACGTGGCCCACGACGGCAGCGTGCAGCTCGACTCGCTGCGCCCGCTCGACGGGAAGACGGTCGACACGGCCTCCGGTCGCGACGTCGTGTTCCAGCGGTACGACCTGAAGGTCGACGCCGCGGCCCGGCCGACGCTGCGCTGGGAAGGGACGATCGACCCGGCCCGCGTGGTGGCCCTGCGCGTGTGGGACACCGCCGCGACCAAGTGGGTCGCGCTGACCAGCGCACGCGGCAAGGAGCAGGGGAACACCGTGCTCACGGCGGCCCTGCCGAAGGAATACCGCGACGGCACCGCGGTGCACGTCCTCGTCACCGGTGAGGACCCGTTCGCCGACGACCTGTCGCCGCACGACGGCACCGCGCAGAACGACAAGGACCGCTTCGAGGACCCGAGCACGTACGACTTCGCCCTCGCCCACTTCACCGACACGCAGTACATCACCGAAGGTGCGGCCGGCGGCACGTACGACGACTGGGACGGCGTGCGGGAGCCGTCCGACGTCGAGACGGCCGAGGAACAGGCGGTCTGGCAGGCGTCGTACCGCATGGAGACCGAGTGGATCGCCCAGCACAGCCAGGACCGCAAGATCGCGTACGCGGCGCACACCGGTGACGTGATCGAGAACGACTACTACGACCCGCTGGCCCGCCGCCCGGACGGATCGCTGCTGCGTCCCGGCCTCAACGAAGAAGTCGAGAAGGAACTGGCGGTCTCGTCGGGCAACCAGCAGGTGCTCGACGACAGCGGCCTGGTCAACCAGGTCATCGCCGGCAACCATGACAACCAGCTCGGCGCCGAGACCGGTCCGACGTCGCGGTTCAGCCGTACGTTCAGCGCGCCGCGCTACTACGACGTGGCCAAGGCGTGGCCCACCGGCGCGTCGTACCACGCATGGGACGAAGTGACCAACGCCGACGGCACGGTCACACCCGGCCGGGACAACCAGAACAACTACGTGCTTTTCTCGGCCGGCGGGCTCGACTTCGTGGCGGTCGGTCTCTCGTACGGGGTGACCCGCCCCGAGGCGCAGTGGGCCGACAGCGTCTTCAAGAAGTACAAGGACCGCAACGGCATCCTGCTCTCCCACGACTACCTCAAGCCGTCGGCCAACCCGGACGGTCGCGGGGCGGCCTTCAGCGACCCGGACGGGTCGGCGCTCTACCAGCAGGTCGTCTCGGACAACCCGAACGTCTTCCTGGTGCTGGCCGGCCACGAGCACGGCGTCGGCACGAACCTGAAGACCGGCATCGGCGTCACCAAGACGCACGACGTGGTCGAACTCCTGGCGGACTACCAGTTCTACACGGTCCCGACCGGTGAGCTGTGGCCCGACAAGGTCGACGCGAACGGCGACATCGACGTCGACGGCGACGGCAAGGTGGATCACAAGGCCACCGACCGACTGCAGTTCGGGGCGAGTTTCCTGCGCCTGCTGCAGTTCAACGTCGAGCGGGCCGAACTGCACATCGACACGTACTCGCCGTACCTGAAGAACTTCGGCGCGACCGAGTACGACATTCGGCAGGACGGCAGCCAGAACACCCCGCGGTACAACGGCTCCGAGGACAACCTCACCCTGCCGGTCGACCTGACCAGCCGGAAGACCTCGTTCCGTACGGACTCGCTGGCGGCCTACGTGCCCGGCGGGGAGATCGGCAAGGACTCGCTGGTCGCCGGCGGGACGGCAGCGGTCACGTGGTCGGGGCTCCAGCCGGCCACGGCGTACGCCTGGATCGTCTCGGCCCGCAGCGACGACGACGGGGTGTCGATCGCCCAGCCGGCGGTGTTCCGTACGCCGAAGGGCAAGCCGACGGTCAGCGCGACGGTGACGCCGACCGAATGGGGCACGGCGGCCAAGGTGACCGCGAAGGTGAACGGGCCGGCCACCGGCACGGTCGAAGTGCGCGAAGGCAGCAAGGTGCTGGCGTCCTCGGCCCTGACGGCAGGCAGCGCGACGCTGTCGATGCCGGCGGGACTCGCGGGGGGCAGTCACCAGCTGACCGTGACCTACCCGGGGAGTGAGCTCTTCGAACCGGCGCAGACCAAGGTGACGCTGGTGGTCAACCTGCCGGCGCAGTGGAGCGCGACCAAGGTCTACCAGAGCGGTGACAAGGTCGTCTACGAGGGCAAGGTCTATCTGGCCTCGTACTACGCCAAGGGCACCAAGCCGGGCGACCCGAACGGGGCATGGCAAGAGTTGGCCCTGACCGAGGACGGCGTCATCATCTGGACGGCGTCCCGGATTTTCCAGGGTGGGGAACTGGTCACCCACCAGGGCAAGACGTTCAAGGCCCTCTGGTACACCCGCAACCAGGAACCGGGGAAGCCCAACGGGCCGTGGTCCGAGGTGGCTCCGGGTAATCCGGGGGACTGGACTCCGTCGACGATCTATGTGGGCGGGGAGCAGGTCAAGTTCCAGGGGCACGTGTACGAGGCCAGGTGGTGGACTCGTAACCAGACGCCCCCGGGTGGGCCCTGGAAGTTGATTCGCTGAGTGCTGGCTGCCCGTGCCGCGATGAGGTTGTCGCGGTGCGGGCATGTCTCCACCGAATGACGCATTCCGGTCCGGCTGATCCTCTCCTACGGTCGATCGTGTGCTCGTCACCGACCCGCTCGCCGGACTGCCGGACTACCAGCACCTGCCGACGCGACGCCGCGGACGACGCGAAGCAGGCGGCGCGCTGGTGCCTGCTCGCCGGTTGGCAGCGCGACTCCAGCGACGCCGACCTGCGTGCCGCGGTCCTCACCGCGCTGACCGGCGCTCCGATCGCCGAGCTCGCCGAGCTTTCCGTTCCCGAGCTGCTCGATCCGCCGGCGCTGGACGAGGTGCGCCGGGCGCTCGCCGAGCTGCGCGCCGACGTCCTGGTCTATCTGCTGGCCGGTGACGACCAGGGCCCCGGCTGCGCGGTCCTGGTCGCCTCGGACAGCCGCCGGCCGTCCTTCCTGCTGCTGCCGGGACTTCTCGCCAAGGGGCCGGTGGCCCGGCACCTCGATGCGCTCGGCACTCGCGACGCGGGCGCCGCCGACGTCGCCGACGGGGACTGGCGCCCGGATCTCGACCGGCTCTGCGCGTGGGCCTGGCCGGCGGCGATCGGCCCGTTGCTGCGCACCCTCGACGGGTGGCGGATCGGCCGCGCCCCACGGATCGTGCTGATCCCGATGGGTGATCTGGCCGCGGTGCCCTGGCACGCTGCCCTCGACCGGGACGGCACCCGGGCCGTCGAGGTCGCGACCTTCTCGTACGCGGCCTCGGCCCGCCTGCTGTGCCGGAACGCGGAGCGTCCGCCGGTCCCCGAGCGGGTGCTGATCGTCGCCGACCCCACCGGCGACCTGCCGAACGCGCGCGCCGAGGCGCTGATGATCCAGGCGGCGTTCTACCCGGACGCCGAGGTGCTCGACGCGGCCACCGCCAGCCCGGACGCCGTCCGTCACCGGCTCCTGGCCGGCGGCGCTTCCGTGCTCCACCTCGCCTGCCACGGCGCGGTGCGGGCCGGGGTGGACGGGTCCCACCTGCGCCTCTCCGGCGGCCGTCTGACCGCGCGCGACATCCTGCTGACCCGCAACGACAGTACGGGCGTCAGCCGCCGCCTGGTCGGCCAGTTCCTGTTCTGGCTGCAGGACCCGAGGCGAACTCCCGGATGTTCCCCGCACCAGACGCCGCCAAAGCGCCCCGGACCAGCCTTCGTCCCCACCTACCGGCAGCCGGCCGCCACCGGGTCGCCGCCCGCCCCCCGCCGCGGTCCCCCCGACGTCGGGGGACCACCCGCAGCGCGACGCGGCACCGACGCCGACCGCCACCGTCGGCGTGATCGCAGGTCCGGTCCGGCTCTCCCCGTCCACTGACTCCGGCCTGTCTTCCCCGGGCCGGTCTTCCCCGGGCCTGGTCGCCGCCGCAAGCGCGCAGGCCGTCGCGGCACCGCACGTGCCATAGAGGTCCTAGTCGGCCTGAACGGCCCAGTCGTCCGGCGCCTCGAGAACAGGCTCACCCCGGCCCTTCCCGAGTGGGCAGGATTTGCCGCGGCCGCTGCCCTGGTCACCACCGGCGTCGCAGTGCTTCTCGGCGATCTCTGACGTCCCCCTCGCTGACGGTGAACCGCCGGTGGAGGTGGTTCGCGGGAATTTCCGGGCGGATAGCATCGTCAGGGTTCTGCTGAGCTTTTCGGAGAAGGAGATCACCGTGTCCGCATCCCGTACTTCCGCTGTGGCCGACCCTCTCGTCGTCCCGGCCGGGACTACGGCCGCCGACGCGGTGGCCGCAGCCGGCCTGCCGACCTCGGGGCCCAAGGCGATCGTGGTCGTCCGTGACGCCGACGGTCGCCTCCGCGATCTTGACTGGCGTCCCGAGCTCGGCACCGATGTCACCCCGGTCGCGATCGACGAGCCCGAGGGGCTGAACGTGCTGCGCCACTCGGCCGCGCACGTGCTCGCGCAGGCCGTGCAGGACATTTTCCCCGAGGCCAAGCTGGGCATCGGCCCGCCGATCGAGAACGGCTTCTACTACGACTTCGACGTGCCGAAGCCGTTCCAGCCGGAGGACCTGCAGAAGCTCGAGAAGCGGATGCAGGAGATCATCAAGGCGGGGCAGACCTTCCGCCGCCGGGAGTACAAGTCGCTCGGCGAGGCGAAGATCGAGCTGGCCGACGAGCCGTACAAGCTCGAGCTCGTCGACCTGAAGGGTGAGGTCGACGCCAACGAGGTGATGGAGGTCGGCCACGGTGAGCTGACCCACTACGACAACCTCGACAAGGAGGGCACGCGCGTCTGGGGCGACCTGTGCCGGGGCCCGCACCTGCCCACCACCCGCTTCATCCCGGCGTTCAAGCTGATGCGTTCGGCGGCCGCCTACTGGCGCGGCTCCGAGAAGAACCCGCAGCTCCAGCGCATCTACGGCACCGCGTGGCCGTCCCGTGACGACCTGAAGGCGTACCTGAACCGCCTGGCCGAGGCCGAGCGCCGCGATCACCGGCGGCTCGGCGCCGAGCTCGACCTGTTCTCCTTCCCCGACGAGATCGGTTCCGGTCTCGCCGTGTTCCACCCCAAGGGCGGTGTGATCAAGCGCGAGATGGAGGACTACGTCCGCGCCCGGCACATCGAGGAGGGCTTCCAGTACGTCGGGACGCCGCACATCTCCAAGGAGGGCCTGT
The DNA here is from genome assembly GCA_035687165.1 of Actinoplanes sp. Taxonomy (GTDB): domain Bacteria; phylum Actinomycetota; class Actinomycetes; order Mycobacteriales; family Micromonosporaceae; genus Actinoplanes. Next base: position 10,575 of record DASRYP010000477.1, read on the forward strand.
TCCACACCTCGGGCCACCTGCCGTACTACAAGGAGACGATGTTCCCGCCCATGCAGTTGGAGGGCGTCGACTACTACCTCAAGGCCATGAACTGCCCGATGCATAACTTGATCTTCAAGTCGCGCGGGCGTTCCTACCGTGAGCTCCCGCTGCGGCTGTTCGAGTTCGGCTCGGTCTACCGGTACGAGAAGTCGGGCGTCGTGCACGGTCTGACCCGGGTGCGCGGGCTGACCCAGGACGACTCGCACTCCTACGTGACCGCCGAGCAGGCCCCCGGCGAGATCAAGCACCTGCTGAACTTCGTGTTGTCGTTGCTGCGCGACTTCGGCCTCGACGACTACTACCTCGAGCTCTCGACCCGGGACCCCAAGAGCGACAAATTCATCGGTACCGACGAGCAGTGGGCCGTGGCGACCAAGGTGCTCGAGGACGTCGCCACCGAGACCGGCCTCGACCTGGTGCTCGACCCGGGCGGCGCGGCCTTCTACGGCCCGAAGATCAGCGTGCAGGCGAAGGACGCGATCGGCCGCACCTGGCAGATGTCGACCATTCAGTACGACTTCAACCAGCCGGCCCGCTTCGGTCTGGAATATCAGGCCGCCGACGGCACCCGCCAGGAACCGGTGATGATCCACTCGGCGAAGTTCGGCTCGCTCGAGCGGTTCTTCGGCGTGCTGGTGGAGCACTACGCGGGCGCGTTCCCGGCCTGGCTGGCCCCCGTGCAGGTGGTCGGCATCCCGATCCGTGACGACCACGCCGACTACCTGACCGAGTTCGTGGCGAAGCTGCGCGCGGCCGGCATCCGGGCCGAGGTCGACTACTCCGACGACCGCATGCAGAAGAAGATCCGCACCGCCCAGCAGCAGAAGATCCCGTTCATGGCGATCGCCGGCGATGACGACGTGGCCGCGGGCACGGTCTCCTTCCGCTACCGCGACGGCTCCCAGCAGAACGGCGTCCCCCTCGACGAGGCAGTCGCCCTGGTCGCCGAGATCGTCCGGTCCCGCACAAATGTGGGCCCGACCGCCGCCTGACCGTCAGTGGGTGGTGACCCAGGTGGCTATCTGAGCTCGGCGGGAGACGCCGAGCTTGGTGCGGATGTGTTCGACGTGGGCGGCGGTCGGCCCCGAGCCCGCCAGCTGAGCGCGGACGCCCGTGACCACG
>DASRYP010000478.1:0-2866 GCA_035687165.1 Actinoplanes sp.
ACCCTCGGGTATGAGGTCGCCGAGCAGCTCGGCTGGCGGATCCCGGCGCAGGTCGTCATCCCGATGGCCAGCGGCGAGCTGCTCACCAAGATTGACAAGGCGTTCAGCGAGCTGGTGGAGATCGGGCTGGTGCCGGCGTCGGAGTGGACGGTGTTCGGGGCCCAGTCCGCGGGCTGCAACCCGATCGCGGTCGCGCTGCACAACGGCACCGACGAGATCATCCCGGTGAAGCCGACCGGCATCGCCAAGTCGCTGAACATCGGCGACCCGGCCGCGGGGGCGTACGCGATCGACGCGGTCCGGCGCACCGGCGGCTGGATGGACTACGCCGACGACGACGAGATCCGCGCCGGCATCCGGCTGCTCGCCGAGACCACCGGCATCTTCGCCGAGACGGCCGGTGGCACCACCGTCGCCGTACTGAAGAAGCTGGTCGAGAGCGGCAAGCTCGACCCGGAGAAGGAGACCGTCGTCTACAACACCGGCGAGGGTCTCAAGACTCTCGAAGCGGTGGCGGAGCAGGTCGGGCCGACCCACCGGATCAAGCCGTCGCTGCGCGGCGCGCGCGAGGCCGGCCTGCTTGGATAACACCCCGTAGTTGCCGATCCGTTATTAAGTGAGAATTCCATCGCGAGAGGTCTTGCGCCGGGATCTCTGGATCGGCAGGATGCTCTCTGCGGGAGGGTGCGGCGCCGTACGCGGCCCCTCACTTCGAGCTTGGCGACAATGTCTCGAGGGGCCCAACGACCCAGCGCCGGAGGCGCTGTGCGTCCGCCCTCCCGACCAACTTCCTGACGAGAAATCGTTGGCGTTCATGGCCGTCACCCATCAGGGTGACGGCCATGCGTATTTTGACCGGGCCGCTGACCTCTCCCGAGATCGCCTATGACATCGCCAGTGCCGTGGCGACCCACGACTGTCCCGACATCCCGTTCGTCAGCCGGGAAAATTACCGCGTGGCCTTCGAAAATCCGCCTCCCGGCGCGACTTTTGAGCACTATCTGGGCCACCTCGACGGCGAGCCGGTCGGCTATCTCGACCTCACCTTCCCCGAGCTGGACAATGTGGACAATGTGGAGCTCGACCTGCTCGTGCTGCCCGGGTATCGCCGCGCGGGGGTGGGCCGGGCCCTCTGGGAGCTGGCCGTCGAGCGGGCCACCGCCCGGGGCCGCAAGCATCTGATGGCCGGCACGGTCGACCGGCACCCCGACGGCACGGCCTTCGCCGAGTCGGTCGGCGCCAAGCTCGGTCTCGCCGAGATTCGCAGCCGACTCGACCTGGCCACCCTCGACGAACCCAAACTGGCCGAGTTGCTGGCCGACGCGTGGAAGCACGCCGAGGGCTACCGGCTGCGGCGCTGGGTCGGCGTGCCGCCCGACGATCTCATCGCCGACGTGGCCTATCTGGCGAGCCGGATGCTCGCCGACGCTCCGATCGGCGAGATGAACTGGGAACCCGAGAAGATGGACGCCGAGCGCGTCCGCAAGATCGAGGAGTCCCGTGCGAAACGCGGCCGTCGCACCTATCAGTGCGGCGCGCAGATCGGCGGCCGGATGGTCGCGTGGACGTGCATCGCCAGCGCGGTCGACCAGCCGGCGCACGCCTGGCAGAACACCACGATCGTCGACCCCGACCACCGCGGGCGCCGGCTCGGCATGCTCATCAAGATTGACAACCTGGCCCACGTGCGCGAGCAGCGGCCGGGCCTCGAGGTGATCGACACCTTCAACGCGGCGGTGAACAGCTTCATGCTGCGGGTCAATCGGGAGATGGGCTTCCGGCCGGTCGACGCCCGGACCGAGTGGCAGAAAGACCTCTGAGCCGCGCGGTCCAGGCCCGCAGGGGCAGGTCAGTGGGGTAACCGCCGGCCTTCAGCCCCGCGTGCCTCTCGAAGAAGTTGCGGGCGCCCCACGAGCCTGTGGCGGCGTAGGAGTAGCCGCAGGCGAGCCAGTACGCGGGCCAGAAGAGCGGCCCGAGCATGGCGTACTGGCCGGCGTGGCGGTGCTCGTGGGCGAACAACTCGGCGCGCTGGTCGTCGAGCAGCCAGGCGGCGCTGCGCCGGGTCAGGATCACCGAGCCCACCGTGAAACAGGTGGCCGGCGGAACAGGCAGGCGGTAGCCCTCGGCGATCAGCACGCCGTGCCGCCCGCGCCGGATCCGGGCCCGGCCGGCCAGCGCGACCAGCAGCCCCGCACCGGTGGTGCCATTGACCGCGGTCAGCGCGCCGCGGGCCAGGTGCCGGACGGGCATCAGAGGCTCCTGCGCATCCGCAACTCGGTGAGCGCCGGGATCATCGGGTGTCGCACGCGCTCGCCGGTGTCGGTGAACCCCAATTTCTCGTACGCCCGGAGGGCTCGGCCGTTGCCGACGACGACCTCGAGCAGGGTGCGGCGGCGCCCGGCGGCCCGGGACCACTCGGCGACCGCCTCGATCAGGTCGGCCAGCACCTTGCCGCCGCGGAAGTCCGGGGTCACGTAGACCGCGAAGATCACCGTCTCGCTGGGGAACTCGGGCGTGACCGTGCCGCCCGCATGCCCGATCAGCCGCCCGCCGCTGCCCGGATCGGCCACGAACTGGGCCAGCGTGTCGCCGGTGGCAGCCTGGGCGATGCGCTGCCGATAGATCGCGTGCGACCGCGAGACAGCCTGTTCCAGCGTCTCGAGGAAGGCGAGCGGGCTGTCGGCGAGCATCTCGAGCCGCAGCGCTCGCATGCGGGCCGCGTCGTCCACCGTCACCCGGTGCACACTCCAGTTCCCCATGCCGTCCTGATTACCCCGACCCCGCCCGGTCGGCAACCGGGTCGGCGGTATTCGGACGGGGTGGCGGCGAAGCCCCGTACTGGGGCAAGGTGTCCGGATGGACCACG
>DASRYP010000479.1:0-9218 GCA_035687165.1 Actinoplanes sp.
GGCGCCCCCGAACGCGTCACCACGTACGACGACGACAACGTCGGCAACCTGCTCCAGGAGACCGAGGCCAAGGGGACCCTGACCGCCGACCCGGACGACTACGCCACCACGTACCGCTACGACGAGCTCAACCAGGTGCTCGAGGCGAGGGACGCCACTCTTCTGGTGCGCACGCACTAGGACACGCGGGCGGCTCGTCCGGATGCACCAGGCCGGAACGGTCGCGCGGGACGACGCCCCGCGGGCCGCCGGACGGAAGTGTGGGAGGCACTTCACAGGTCGCCCACGAGAGGAACTTCCGTGTCCACAGCTGCGGTTTCGCTGGCGCGTACGGTCGTGCCGGTTCGTCCAGGAAGGCGGTCCATCGGTGCCCTCGGCACCCTGGCACTCGCCCTCGGCACCCTGCAGTCGGTGGTGGAGCCCGCGCTCCCGCTGCTGCAACGGGAGCTGGGGGTGGGCCCGGCCGAGGGGGCGCTGGTTGCCAACGCGCTGCTCATCACCGGCGCGGTGCTCGCCCCGGTCGCCGGGAAGCTCGGCGACCGCTACGGCGGCAAGCGGGTGCTGCTCTGGCTGATGGCGGCGGTCTCGGCCGGTGGCCTGCTGGCCGGCCTGGCGCCGAACCTGCCGGTGCTGCTGCTCGGCCAGGTCCTGCAGGGCGTCATGGTGGGTGCGCTGCCGCTCTCGTTCATCCTGGTACGCCGGTATCTCACGGTCGGCGAGTCCCAGGCCGCCATCGGGGTCGTCCTCGCGCTGTTCACCGGTGGTGGCATTATCGGGATGTCGGTCGCCGGGCCCATCGCGCACGGGCTGTCCTGGCAGTGGATCTTCGCGCTGCCGACCATCGTGATCGTCGCGGCGACAATGGCCGTGGCCCGGCTGATGCCGCCCGACCCGCCGGCGCCGTCCGGCGACCCGGTCGACTGGCCCGGCGTCGCCCTGCTGAGCGCCACGTTGCTCGCGCTCATGCTGGCTCTGGTGGCAGTGCCCGGCGGTGGCCTGCCGCCACTGGCGGTCGGTGCCATCGTGCTGGTGGTGGCCGCCCTCGCCGCCGGGTGGGTGATCGTCGAGCGCCGCGCGGCCACGCCGATGGTCGATCTGCGAATGCTGGCCAGGCCGGCGATGCGCTCCTCGATCGTGCTCACCTTCCTCATGTCCATCGCCTTCGGGATGGTGGTCATCCTGCTCCCGCAGATGTTCGCGGTGTCCGCCGACGGGTACGGCTTCGGGCTCAGCACCACCGACATCGGACTGCTCCTGCTGCCCGGCGCCATCGCGGGAGCGGTGAGCGACTCGGTCGGCGGCATCGCGGCGCGGCGCTTCGGCCCGCGTGCCGTGGTCGTCGCGGGTATCGGCGTCACGGCGGTCACCATGGTCGCCCTGGCGGTCCTGCACGACGCCGCCTGGCAGCTGGCCGTCGCGAAGGTGCTGACCGCGTTCGCCGCGGGCGCCGGCACCACGGCGCTGCTCGCCAGCACCGCCTCCGCCGTCGCAACCCGAGACACCGGCATCACCACCAGCCTGCTCGTGGTGACCCGCCTCTTCGGCACCATCGTGGGCGCCCAGGTGGGCGGCACGATCCTCGCCGCGGGGACCGGCCCGGCGTCCGGTGCGCCGAGCGAGGCCGCCTTCACCGCGGGGTTCGTCGTCGCAGGCCTCGCCAGCGCCCTGTCCCTTGTCGCCGTCCGCGCCACCCGGAAGGGAATCACGGCATGACGGGCGAACCGAAGCGCACGGTTCTCATCGTGGGAGCCAGCATCGCCGGGCCCGCGCTGGCGTACTGGCTGCACCGGTCCGGATTCGCGGTCACCGTCGTGGAGAAGGCTGGCGAGCCGCGTGCCGGTGGCTACCCGATCGACGTCCGCGGCACAGCGATCGAGGTCGTGCGACGGATGGGCATCCTGCCGCGGCTACGCGCGGCGCACGTCGACATGCGGCTGTGCACCTTCTTCGACGCCGACGGTAGCGAAGTGACCTCGCTGGCCCCGCATGCCGTCGCCGGAAGCGTCGAGGGGCAGGACCTTGAGGTGCGTCGGGGCGATCTGACCGCGAGCCTCCACGGGCTGGTCCGCGACGACGTGGAGTTCCTGTTCGGCAACTCCGTCGCGACCCTCGACCAGACCAGGCAGGGAATCGACGTGACCTTCCGCGACGGGCGGCAGCGCACGTTCGACTTTGTCGTCGGCGCCGACGGCATGCACTCACACACCCGGCGGTCCCTGTTCGGTCCCGAGGAACAGTTCCACCGCTACCTCGGCTACGGCATCGCCATCTTCACCATGCCGAACGCCCTTGGGCTCTCCCACGAGTTCCTGGTGTGGAACACCCCGGGCAGAGCCGCGGGACTGTACGCCGTCGGCGACAGCCCCGAGCTGCACGCGTTCCTGCACTTCCACCAGCCCGAACCGCCGACGCGGGCGCTGCGGGACCCGGCCGCCCAGCGGGAGCTGATCGCCTCGGTGTACGCCGGCGCGGGGTGGGAGGTGCCCGGGATCATCGAGGCCATGCGCGACGCCGAGGACCTGTTCTTCGACACGGCCGGCCAGATCCGCATGCCGCACTGGTCCAACGGCCGCGTCGCGCTCGTCGGCGACGCCGCGTACGCGCCGTCGTTCCTCACCGGGCAGGGCTCGAGCCTCGCGCTCGTCGGCGCGTACATGCTTGCCCACGCCCTGGCCACGCACGACGACCACACCGCGGCCTACGCCGCCTGCGAACGCGCCCTGCGCCCGCTCGTGGCCGCCAACCAGGCGCTGGTCGACAACGGGGGAGCCACGCTCTTCCCCATCACCGCCCAGGCTCTCGAGCAACGCAACGCCGCGCTGCGTGCGCTCGCCGTCCTGCCCGCGGCGCCGGTCCGGCCGGCTCACTCGGTCCTCGTCCTGCCCGAGATGCCGTGAGGTGCGGCGGCCCGGCACCACGATCACTGTGGGCCGTCGGGCGTGGTGTGCGCCAGACCGGTCCGGTACGCGATGACGACCAGCTGGGCTCGGTCGCGGGCCGCCAGCTTCGTCATGGCGCGCTGCACGTGGGCCCGGACGGTGAACGGGCTCAGGAACATCCGCGCGGCGATTTCCTGATTGGACAGTCCGGTTGCCACCAGCGCCACCATCTCCCGTTCCCGAGCGGTGAGCAGGCCGAGCTGTTCGCGGTGCCGCTGCGGGGCCTCGTCCGGGGTGGCCAGGAAACGGGCGACCAGGGACCTCGTCGCGGCGGGGGACAGGAGGGTGTCCCCGGCGGCGATCGTCCGTACCGCGTGCAGCAGCTCGCCGGCCCCGATGCCCTTGCCGATGAAGCCGCTGGCCCCCGCGCGCAGCGCCTGGGCGACGTACTCCTCGGTCTCGTACGTGGTGAGGATGAGGATGCGGGTCGCGCGCAGGTCCGGGTCCGCGCAGATCTCCGACGTGGCGGTGAGGCCGTCCACGCCGGGCATCCGGATGTCCATGACCACCACGTCGGGGCGCAGCTCGCGGGTCAGCCGCACCGCCTCCCGACCGTCGGCGGCCTCACCGACCACCGTGATGTCGTCCGCGCTGTCGAGCAGCAACCGGAACGCGTCGCGCAGCAGCGCCTGGTCGTCGGCGAGCACCACCCGGAGCGTCACCGCGTACCCCCGTCCGCTCCGTCGCCCGGTGCGCCGCCGGGCTGGAGCGGGAGATGGGCGCACACGCGGAAGCCCCCCTCCGGGCTCCTGCCCGCGGTGAGGCGTCCGGCGACCGCGGCGGCGCGTTCCCGCATTCCGATCAGCCCGTAGCCGGGCGGACGGTCCGGCGCGGTATGTGTCCTCCCTCCGTCGTCGGCGATGGTGATGGTTACGTGGTCCTGGTGCCAGGTGAGGCGGACGTCCGCGCTGGCGGTACCGGCGTGCTTGGTCACGTTGGTCAGGGCCTCCTGAACGATGCGATAGGCGCTGAGGTCCACACCGGGCGCCAGGGCCCGGGCCGTGCCGTCCCGGTGCACTGACACCCGCAGGCCCGCGCGGCGGAAGGACTCGAGGAGCGCGGGAAGCTGGGCCAGCCCGGGCGCCGGTTCGGCCGGCGCGGCCGGGTCCCCGGACTGCCGCAGGAGCCCGACCGTCGCCCGGAGGTCGTCGAGTGCCTGGCGGGTGGTCTCGACGACCTGGCGCAGGCCGGCCAGGGTCTGCTCCGGCCGGGCGTCGAACAGATGGGCGGCGACCGTGGCCTGCGCGTTGGCCAGCGTGATCTGGTGGGCCACGAGGTCGTGCAGCTCGCGGGCGATGCGGATTCGCTCCTCGGCCACCCGGCGGCGGGCCTCGCGGTCCCGGCTGTCCTCGGCCCGCTGGGCCCGTTCCTCCATGGCTGCCAGATAGGCCCGCCGGTTGCGCACCGAGCTGCCGAGCACGCCGGCCACCAGCGGGACCCCCGCCACCGCGCCGATCCGCCCGGCATCCTGCCAGGAGAGGTCGTCCCACGAGGGGCTGGAGGCGACCAAGAGCGCCGCCGAGGCGAGCAGCGCCGCGCCCGCCGCACGGGCCTCGGTGCTTGTGATCAGCGCGTAGCAGTAGGCCGCCACGGCGACGGGAGCCGCGACGAGCGGGTTCAGCGGAAGTCCGAAGGGCTGGACCAGCACACCGAACGCGACCGTGGCCAGCAGGACCGCCAGGGGCGCCCGGCGCCGCGCCGGCAGCACACCGCAGGACGCCGCGGCTATGAGGTACACGGCGGCAGCCGGCGGGGAGAGGGTGCCGTCGGCCTGCACCACGCCGCCGAGCACGCAGACCGCGAACGTCGTCGCCGTGACCGCCGCCTCGCGCCGCCACCGTGCGCCGGGGCCGTCGCCCTCGGTGACGGACGGTTCAGCGGCGGCTGGCGGTGAGCGGAGAGGGCCGGAAGGTCCGTGCACGGCCCCAGGATAGATGCCATATCCACAACAGACTCAGGATCACGCGGTGGCCGCCCTGTTCCCCCCAGCCTCAGCCTTGATCACGAATGGCGGCTGCCGTACGAGGCACGGGATCGGGCCGGCTCAATCCGCCGGGAGAAGATCCTTCATCGCGGTCCTCCTGTCACTCGGTCGTCCTCGCGTCGACGATCGGCCCGGAAACCGGGCCTGGAACGACGAAAGGCGCCCGACAGGGCGCCCCGGCATCGACCTATGTGGCCCGGCAAGCAAAACCGCCGCACGGGGAACGCGTATCCAGTACCTCTCCACCGAAAGGCCCATGTCAAGGGCTTTCACCAACCAGGATTCCGGCGCGGTCGTGGCCGCCGAAGCGGAACGTCCCGGCACGTGCCAGCCCGTCCACGTGGACACGCCTACGTCCACTGACGGCACCGAGCGTCCACAATCGCCGAATGTGCCAACTTCCATGATCGCGTGCCTGAAGCCGATGGATCGTTCGCGAGCCGAGTGCTGACGCCGACGTCTGGTGGGCGGGAAAAATCGACCTTTTCACCCCAGAACCAACCTCGCCATGGTGTCCGAGAGGTTGTCGAGGACGGGCCCGGCGATGAGGGCGACGGTGCGACTGGCCGGGTGGCTGCGGACGACGGTGTGGCCACGGTCTCGGGCTGAGCGGGCTCGCATCGCCGAAGGGCGGCAAGTTCCTGTCCGGTTACTGCACCACGACCGCGAAGTACGGCGACAAGCTCACCAGCTGCTACGAGAAGTACAAGATCAAGACGTCGACCAAGACGCGCGACTATTATTTCTACGGCCGGTGGGCGACCGCGGTCGGCGACGAGAACTGCCGGCTCTGCTTCGATGCGATTCCCACCCGCATCGACCTCCGGTCGAAGCCGTGGAGTGGTACCAAGGGTGCGGGCTTCGCCGCCGTGGTCGACTACTGGCCCCGGGCGGGCGTCAAGAGTTGTAACGACCACACGATCGAGATCAGCGTCCAGAACTTCGGCGGCAAGATCCCGATCCAGGACTGTGACGAGATCAGCCCGGACCCGGGCAGCAAGTCCATGCGGGTCATCTACGACCAGCGCAAGTCCTTCAGCGGCCGGACCCGCGGCGTCGACATGGGCTTCGCCTTCAGTGCCTTGAAGGGTAAGAACCCACAGCTCGCGGATTACAGCTACGCGAAATTCTGCACGGCCTCCTACGCGAACTGCGACGGTGTGGCACGGCAGGATTCGGGTTGGTGACATCGGCTCCAGTGGGCGGTGCCGCGGGGAGTTTCTTCCCGCGGCACCGTTCCGCCGTTTCGGCGCTCGTTGTCATCGTGTTGCTCTCGGTGCTGACTGGTTGCCGTACCGGAACGGCCGGTCAGCCGGAGAGCAGCACGACCGGCCAGCCGAGGAGCAGCACGACCGGCCAGCCGAGGAGCAGCACTGCCGGTTCGTCTTCAGCGGCGGCCGGGAAATGCTCGGGCGTGCGTTTCGTCGAGTGCCGGAGCGTGACTCTCGCACCGGGACGGCACATCCGTTACGCCGTGCTGCGTCCAACGGCGGCCAACTCGCCGAGCACGGGTGCGGTCGTTGCCGACCTCGGCGGACCAGGCATTTCCCTGTTCGGTTTGCACTGGCCGGGCGACGCCCTCCGTCAGCAGATGCCGAAGCAGCTTCAGACCGCGCCGCTCCTGCTGATCGAGGAGCCGTGGATCACGGCCACGTATCCGCCCGAGTGCAAGGCCGCCGCCACGTCCCTCTTCCGTTCGGTGCACGTCCTGGCGACGAGTGATGCGGCCGTCAGTGCCTCGTGCAAGCTATACGACCTCGACCAAGCCTGGGCGTGGACGCCGGAGTCCTTCGCCGAGGCGGTGAAGGTCATCCTCGCCACCGAGGGCCTCACCCTCGAGGGTTATCTCGGGCTCTCGTTCGGCGGGCACCGTCTCACCTACCTGCGCGGCCCGGCGCCGAAGTGGGCGATTCTTGTCAATCCCGCACCGCTGGACCTGCCCGCCCCGGAGTATCTCTCCGGCCGGGTGAGCGCGCTGTGACGAGCGGTCGAGAGCAACTGCCCGCAGTGTCCTGGCCGCCAGGCCGGGTCCCGCCAGATCGAACAGGCGAGCAAGTCGCTGTCCGCCACCCTGCCCGCCGTGCGCGGCGGGTCGGTGCCGCTCGCCGGGGGCGACGTGGCCGCCGCGACGCTGGCGCTGAGCTACCGGGACTCTGCCGTCATGCGCGCCTTCTTCGCGGCGCTGTCCACGCCGGAGGAAGAGGCCGGCCGCGAACTCGTCGGCCGGCTCGCCGACGGGGTGTGGAGCCGGTACGGCACCGACGAGATCTCGCCTGCGGTCCTGGCGTACTGGGCCGAGGTGTGCCCCAGCTATCCGGGCTGGCCGGTCACCCCGCCGACGGACACGCTGGGCACCTTCCTGACCGAGTGGCACAGACCCTTCTCGTCGGCCGGGCAGGCAGACTGCCCGTCCTCCAGTAGGCATGACATGGCCCGCCGACTCGCAGGACGACCCGCTGCCGTTCGTCCCCTCCTTCGACTGTGCCGCGCTTCCGTGGGTCGACGGCCTGCCACTGCCGCCGGACGGGTCGCTGCTCGTCTTCCTGCATCACGAGGAGGCCTACGACACCTTCGATCGCGGCAAGGATCAGCACGCGCGCATCGTCCACGTTCCGGTCGGCGCGGACACCGTCGCCGAAGCCTCTCAGGACTACTCACCTCACCCTGTCAGGGCCGGTGGGACGGTCATCGACAGGGAGCGGGAGAACTTCCTGGTGGAGCAGCGGCCCGACGGTTCGGAACTGCATCCCGCGGAAGTAACGAAGTATTTCAACCAGCTCGTGGCGAGCCTAGGACTGCCTCCGATCCGGCACCCACGATTTGCGCCACGGCGCAGCCACCCGAGCCCTCGAGGCGGACGTCGACATCAAAGTCGTCCAAGCTCTCTTGGGTCACTCCACGAGCACTCCTACCCGCGATACCTACACCAGTGTGTCTCCGAGGCTGGCCAAAGATGCTGCTGAGAAGGCCGCCAGGATGATCCCCCGCAGGGCCAGCTGACCCTCAGTCTGGTGTTGGGTGTTCTCCCAACGGTCTCCCATAGCCCAAAAACGATCATGGGCATCCCTCGAAAAATCGAAGAATGCCCAGGTCACGCTTGGTGCGCCGCGTAGGACTTGAACCTACAACCCGCGGATTAAGAGTCCGCTGCTCTGCCAGTTGAGCTAGCGGCGCTCGTCGGCAACGGAGAGAACGTTAGCACGGCTTTTGGTGATCAACGAAATCGCCTCCGGGGCACGACCGGCGGTGTTCCCGACCCGGATGGAGGACTGGATCTCTTGCATTCATGAGGCAGGATGTCCCCCGCGAACTTCAGAAGGAAGCGGGTCAGCATGCGGCGCACGCTCGTGGCAGTCATGGCGATGGTGGTGATCACGCCGGTCGCGCTGGCGGGGTGCGGCAAGGACAAGAGCGGCCAACCCTCCTCGTGGGTCGGCAGCCCCAGCGCGAGCGCGAGCGCCGACAGTCCGCGCACCGAGTCGGCGACCGTGCCGCTCAGTCTGGCGATCACGCCCGCCGCCGGTAAGACCAGCGTTCCGGTCAGCGCCGAGATCGGCCTCAAGGTGGCCGGCGCCAAAGTCACCACGGTCACGCTCAAGGACGCGGCCGGCACGGCCGTCGCGGACTCGTTGCGGGAGGACGGGTCCGCCTGGGTGCCGAGCAAGCCGCTCAAGACCAAGCAGAAGTACGCGGCCAGCGTGGTCTCCACCGCTGCGGACGGGCAGACCAAGACGGTTGCCACGACGTTCACGACGATGGGGGCGCCCGGCCGGAAGACCGGCACCGGCCTCTACCTCTTCGACGACCGGACGTACGGCGTGGCCATGCCCGTCGTCGTGGAGTTCAGCCCGGGCATCAAGAAGGCCGACCGGGCCGCCGTGCAGCGCCGCCTGTTCGTGACCACCACGCCGGCCCAGCCGGGGGTCTGGTCCTGGACCGACAGCGGCACCCAGGCGTTCTACCGCGGCCCCGAGTTCTGGCAGTCGGGCACCACGCTGAAGGTTCGTATGGCCGTCGGCGGCCTGCCGACCGGCAGCGGACGGTACGGCGACCGCGACCGCTCGGCCACCGCGAAGATCGGTCGCCGGTTCGAGATGGAGGTCGACAACGCGACGAAGAAGATGACCGTGGTGCAGGACGGGACCACGGTGAAGACGATGCCGGTGAGTCTCGGGAAGAAGAGCACGCCGTCGTCGAGCGGCGTCATGGTCGTGATGGAGAAGAAGGCCGAGACCGTCTTCGACACGACGGCCGAGCTCGGTCCCGTCGACGGCTACCGCACCGAGATCGAGTTC
>DASRYP010000480.1:0-3703 GCA_035687165.1 Actinoplanes sp.
GATCAAAATGTGGCGGCGGCGTCCAGCTCGTCACCGTACCGAGGTGCGTCGCCGGCGGCAGGTCGGCGACGCGACCGGAGGCTTGCTGTCCGCGCACGGCCTTGACCAGCACGTCATAGGCCTCGGCCTGCGTGAACCCGCCGTCGACGTCGCAGGCCGCCGCGGCGGACATGTAGCCGGCCCAGACCTGATCAGCGCTCAGCCGGGCCCACGGGGCCGCGACGAGCTCGGCGAGGCGGCGGCCGACCCGGTAGGCGATCGTGTTCCGCTCTCCGGGCTGGGCTGCTGCGAGCTGGGCCAGCACTTCCCGGACGGCTGCAGCGGCGTACGCGGGCCCGCGCTCGGCCACGGCCCCCTCGACCATCTCGGGCTCCCACCCCGACCACTCGCTCAGCACCGGCTCGACCCGCTCCGGCGGTCGGATCATCTCCAGCAGCCACCCAGGGGCGGCCACCGGCGCCACGTCGAGGACGACCGAGTACGGGCCCTTGAGCGTGTGCGAGGGCGGCGCGACGACCTGGGAGGCGTTACCGCGCACGTCCAGACCGAGCGGCAGGCGGCCGCGCGAGTTGGTGAAGTCGAAGTCCGGCATCGTCCAGTAGTAGTGCGTCCCGCCGGATCCGGTCCGCACGGCGTAGGTCTCGGGCAGCGCGCCGAAAGCCGAGACCAGCCCAGCGAGTTGCTTGTCACCGCCGTTGTCCGGATCGACGTCGAGGACCCAGACCCCCGAGGCCCGGCCGGTGACGATTCCGAGGTTCGCGCCCGGTCGCCGGGCCCACGCGTCGCGGACCTCGGCCACGCGACGCATACCGCGGTTCTGCCACCCGCCCTCGAGCGGGTGCTTGCCGCCTTGTTTCCAGGCGTGGCGCGGGTCGGCCGACCCGCACGAGCAGGCGCCACCGACGACGTCATGTAGCGCGACGACCGCCCAGCCGCGCTCGATGTAGGTCATCGCGGCCGATGCGATATCGTGAGGCGTCAACGAAAGATCCTCCCTTTCGTGAACGACGCAGACGGCCCCGGGGCATCCGCCACCTCGGGGCTGTTGTCGTCTTCAGTTGTCCCGGCTCTTGTCAGGCCGCGGGGTTCTCGGCCTCGAGTGCCGACTCTACGACCGGCAGGCCGGCGTCGATGCAGCGCCGGACGACGACGGACTGCGACAGCCCGTACCGCCGGCACAGGTCGATGACGCGGGTCTTCGTGCCCGGCAGGACCAGGCCGATGATCTGCGCGGTGAAGATGGCCTTGACGGTGCTCGGCCTGCGCCCGCCGCGGCCACTGTGGCGGCGGGTCGAGTCTTCCATGGGTACTCCGGATCGGGTTGTGGGCATGGCGTGACGCTACCGGACGGCTCTTGACATGTCACTAGGTCACCTCCTACCGTGGCCGTCATGACAGATGAGACGCACGTGACGAACGTTTCGGTAGCACGTGCCGAGGTACATGAGTGGCTCACGGTTGACGAGATCGCCGCGACCCTGCGCGTGTCCAATATGACCGTGCACCGACTGATCGACGCCGGGGCCCTCCCGGCGTACCAGTTCGGCCGCTCGGTCCGGATCAGGTCGGCCGACTTCGCCGCGTACCAGGAGAGCTGCCGCATGACAGGAGGCAATCAAAATGTCTGACGAAGAGATGATCTCTGTCCCGCGCGAGGCCCTACGCGCACTGTTCGACGTAGCGGTCGGCAGCCTCGATTTCGGCTCGGGGTTCTGGGATCAGGAGGACGTCGACGCGGCGCGCGAGATCGCGGTCCGGCTCGACGTCTGCCCGACGCTGGCGACGCCGACCGATATGCGTGCCAAGTATCCACGGTGCTCCGGGATGGAGTCGGCCCTCGCCCGCTACCGCGACAGCTGGGCACTGTCCGACTCTCAGATCATCGGCTTCGTCGGTCACGAAGACCACGCCTGGAAGGAGTCGGCCGATGGCCAGCAGTGACGACGCGGCCGCCGAGGCGAAGCGGCGGGCGGAGCAGATCCTCGCCGAGGAGCGTCGCCGCGCCGAGAGGATCGCAGCCGAGGAGCAGGCCCGCGTCGACCGCCAGCGTGGCCGGGATCGGAAGGACAGGTGAGGGTCGGCTCACTGTGCACCGGCTACGGCGGCATCGAGATGGGCCTGACCCTGGCCGGCGTCGACGTCGATCTGCGCTGGTTCGCCGAGGCCGACCCGGCGCTGGGCCCGGTGCACGCGGCCCGGTTTCCCCCCGACGTACCGAACCTGGGCGACATCAAGACGGTCGACTGGTCGGCCGTGGCTCCGGTGGATCTGGTCACGGCCGGCTTCCCGTGCCAGCCGGTCAGCGCGGCCGGGCGGCAGCTCGGCGAGCGTGACGAGCGCTGGCTCTGGCCCTGGATCGCCGACGCCCTGGCCGCCCTGCGCCCGAAGGCGTTCCTGCTCGAGAACGTGCGCAATCTCGTCTCGATCCAGAAAGGGGAGCTCTGGGCCGGCATCCTCGACGATCTGGGCCGGCTCGGTTACTCGGTGCGCTGGCTCACGCTGGGTGCGTGCCATGTCGGCGCCGCGCACCACCGGCATCGCGTCTTCGCCCTGGCGACCCAGGTCGGGTACGAGACCGATCAGGTCGAGCGCGTCATCACGACGCCGTGCGGCGCGAAAGGTGCGACCATCCTGCCGACGCCGGCGGCCAGCGCGTACGGGTCGAATCAGGGCGGCGCGGCCGGACGTGTCGGCCCGGTCCGACGCTCGCTGGACGGCTTGGCGCGCCATGACCTGCTGCCCACGCCCCGGGCCTCCGATCATGAGTTCGGTGGGCGACAGCTCCGCCCCGATGGACGTACTCCGGGCGGATACGGCGCCGATCTGATCGATTTGGCGGCCAGCGCACTCCTCCCGACGCCGACGACACGCGACGGGGACGGCCGGGGTACGGGCGACGCCGGATACTGGGACCGTCGCCAAAGGACCGGCCGCACCAACGGCTTCCCCCTCGACGCGACCGTGGCCCTCCTACCCTCGCCCCGGGCCTCCGATGGGATCAATGGAGGCCCGGGGCAACGAGGATCGTCCGGTGATCTGGCGATGTCCAGCGCCGTGCAGCCCGAGCACTGGGGGCGCTTCGCCGGCGCGGTTACCCGTCACGCGCGGATCTTCGGCGACCCGCCGGCGCCGACCGAGCCCAACCGCAACGGCGCGCCGCGCTTGGCGCCGGCCTTCGCCGAGTGGCTGATGTGCCTGCCCGCCGGCCACGTCACGGGACCGCTCGACCGCAAGGCGGCGCTCAAGGCGATCGGAAACGGCGTCTGCCCGCCACAGGTCGCGGCGGCCTGGGCCCTGCTGACACAACCCATCATTGACACGTCACTAGCTTTAGGAGTACGGTCCGAGACCATGACCACGACGACCAACGATGAGATCAAGGCGATCCAAGACCGCGAGGCTCAGGCCCGCGGCCGCGTGATCGAGGCGACTATGACCCTCGGCGTAACCGTCGATCCCGCACTGATTCAGGCAGCCATGATGGAGCTCGCCGCGGTCTGGCGCGAGCAGGCCGCGTGGTGGGAGGCGTCAGGCAAGCGCGGCGGCAAGGGGACTGCCAAAGAGCTGATCCAGGCGGCCGGGCGACTGGCCGGCTTCGCGGTCGGCCTGTCCACGCGCGGCGTCGAGATGCCCGAGCCACGAACGCAGGCGGACTATGCCGAGATCGGCGCGCGTGCCGCCGGATACGCGAGCGTGGCCGACG